>JACRHQ010000181.1 GCA_016217585.1 Candidatus Omnitrophota bacterium
AGGGCCGCGCAGGTCTTGGCCATCTGCATCAGCGAATAAACCCCCTCGTACATGCGGGCGCCGCCGCCGGAACCGGAGATGATCACCACCGGCAAACGGTTTTTCGTGGCGTGTTCAATCAGGCGCGTGATGCGCTCACCCACCACAGACCCCATCGACCCCATGATAAACTGCGAGTCCGTCACGGCCAGGGCGACGGGTTTGCCTTTCAACATTCCCGTTCCCGTGATGACCGCGTCCTGGAGGCCCGTAGCCTTTTGATCACCCTCGAGTTTTTCCTTGTAGGTCTTGGGCCCCTTGAACCCCAGGGGGTCGAGGGAAACCATCCCCGCGTCCATTTCCCGGAACGTCCCTTCGTCGAAAAAAATGGCGATCCGCTGGCGCGCCGAGACGGAGAAATGATACCCGCACTTCAGGCAGACGTGAAGGTTGGCTTCCATCTCTTTCTTGTAGGTCGGGGCCTCGCAGTCCGGACATTTGGTCCACAACCCGGCGGGGATGTCCTTTTTTTTGACCGTGACCAGCGTGTATTTCTTGCTTCCGAATAGAGCCATAAGCGGGGTTTTATTTCTTATTCCATGCTGTAAACCGTCAGACCGGACAACACCTTGGGATAGAAATACGTTGTCTTGGGCGGCATCTTTTCGCCGTTCAAGGCGATGGCCTTCAGCTGGGAGATCTGGACGGGGTTCATGATAAACCCGGCATCGGCTTCCTTGAGGTCCACCATCCCGGTGACCTGGTCGAAGTCTTTGGTGTAGATGATATCCTCGGACTTGATGCCGATGCGGTCAAAGACAAAATGTTTCAGGATGGTCGCGTCCAGACGCTTGTAATCCGTTGAGCCTTCCAGGATATGCTTGTCGATGAGCAGTTTGTTGCGCAGCCGCAGCAGCCAGACACCGTTTCTGGTATACAGCCCGAAGGCGTGTTCGTTCTTGCCGGCGCGCGCCAGCGGGATCAGGAGTTCCTGTTTGCCGGGCAGCCGGTCGACCCGGAAATATTCTTCCAGCGCGGTCAAATCTTTCGGGAACGACCTGACGATCCGGTGCATGGGCATGATCTGCAGGTCCCTGGAGTCGATGTTGGTAAAATAAGTCATCACGTAGTTAAACGGCTCGTCGCCGGATGGTTTGCCCGTCATCCCGGCCAGCCTCTGGCGGCGCAGTTCCTGGGCGACCTGGTAACGGTGATGCCCGTCGGCGATAAAAAGGTTCTGGCCGCCGACCGAGGCGTTGATCTCGCCGATCAACGCGGGGTCGTCCAGACGCCACATCCGGTGGGCGACGCCGTCCTTGTCCGTGATATCGACCAGCGGCGGCTGGAGCGCGACTTTCTTGTTGAAAATCTTCTCGATCTTTTGGGTTTTATCGGAATAACAAACGAAGATGCAGCTTAAGTTGGCGTTGAGGGTCCGCCACAATTTCAAACGGTCTTCCACGGCGCGGGTGTGCGTGTTCTCGTGAGGCTTGACCCTGGAATCCTGGTCGTCCTGCAGATGCATCAGCGAAATGAACCCCAGGCGGCTGTACCTCTGCCCCTTGTCCTTGTACTGCTGGCGGTAGAAATAAATGGCCGGTTTTTCGTCCTGGACCAAAACGCCGCCGGCGCGCCATTCGGAAAATATCCTTTTGGCCCGTTTATATCTGTCTTCGTCAGGCGCGTCTTTGCCCAGGAGAACATGGACAAAGTTGTGGGGGCTCGCATCGTCGAGCCGGGCGCGTTCTTCTTCAGAGATGACGTCATACGGCGGGCACAGGACCTTGTCCATGTCCTTTATCTTCTCATCGTTGTAGCGGATCGCCTGGAATGGTTTGATGCTCATCACGGACCAACTTTTTGCCTGGCTCTTGTTTTGTTCAAAAAAACAGAATATAAATACGCCCCGAGGAATCCGCCCATCGTATCGGCCATCGCGTCAAGGACGCTGGATTCCCTGCCCGGGACAAAACTCTGATGATACTCGTCGCTCATCCCGTATAAAAGGGCGCACAAGGCCGCCAGCCGCCAGGTCTTGCCCGCGGACCACGCGGGACATTGAGCGTAAAACGCCCGGGCCAGCAAAAATCCAAAGACGGTATATTCAAAGAGATGGCAGACCTTGTCGATATTGATAAGGTCCACGGGTGGCTTCAGGTTCGGGAGCGAAGAAGCCCAAAAAATAATACCAGAATAAAGAAAGACGGGAAACCAAAATTTAAGAAATTTGAGCCCGCGACCGGTAGGATCCCGAAGGGAGGGATTTTCTGACGAAGGGCGAGTCGAAGGGGCTCTTGAGCTCAACGGCCGCATGCGCCGCCCCCGCAGCACGTCGGACTTCCTTTGGCCGGTGCTGAAGGCTTGAGGTCCCCCGCGCCCGCCTGCGGGTCGTTTTTCCTCTTGTAATCAGTCTCGTAAAACCCCGTCCCCTTGAAAATAATACCGCTGCCCATCCCGATGAGACGGTGGAGATTCGGCTTCCCGCACCCGGGACATTTCTTCAGCTTCTTGTCCGACATGGATTGCAGGACCTCCAGGGTATGGCCACAAGACGAACATTCATATTCATAAGTCGGCATTTTGTATCCCTCCCTTAACCCTTATTGGAACACTTTTTTGATCTTCTCGGTGATTGATTCGCCCGAAGCGCTGATATCCTCGCCGCTGATCTCGGCAAATTTCTCCAACAATTCCTTTTGCGCGCCGGTGAGCCTCCCGGGCACCTGGAGCATCACCTTCACGTACTGGTCGCCGTGGGCCTGGCCGCCGCGCACATCCGGCATCCCTTTACCTTTGAGGCGGAAGACCTTGCCGCTCTGTGTTGCCGGCGGGACCTTCATCGCCACGTGGCCGTTTAACGTCGGCACGGAGACCTCCGCGCCCAAAGCGGCCTTCACGAAACTGACCGGCATGGACATATAAAGGTCGTTGCCGTCCCTCTCAAAAACATCATGCGGAAGGACGCGGATGTACAAATACAGGTCCCCGGCACCGGCGCTGCCGATTTCCCCCTGGCCGCTGACCCTCAAGCGGGAAGTGTTGTCCACCCCTGCGGGGATATTCACGTCGATCTTGCGCGTGACGCGCACCGCCCCTTTGCCGTGGCAGTCCGGGCAGAATTCCGTGATCGTCTCGCCGCGGCCGCCGCAGGCCGGACAGGTCTGCTGCATCCGGAAAAAACCGCTGGACATGACGACCTGCCCGCGGCCGCCGCACTGGCTGCAACTCTTTGACTTGATGCCGGGTTTGGCGCCGGAGCCGTTACATTTCGCGCAATGCTCATGACGCGGGATGTTAATTTTTTTATGTACGCCCTGATACGCTTCCTCCAGCGTGATCTCGACCTCATATTCGATATCCCGCCCGCGGTGAGACCGCCGCGAACGCCGTCCGCCGCCCCCGCCGCCAAAAATATCAAAATCCGCGCCGCCCCCGAAGACCTGGCTTAAAATGTCCCCGACGCCCAGGTCCTCGAAGATGCCGCTGAAATCCGCCCCGCGGAAAATATCTTCGGCGGTGTACTGCTGGTCGATGCCCGCGTGGCCGTATTGATCGTACATCTGCCTCTTCTGAGGGTCGGACAAAACGCCGTAAGCTTCAGACATCTCCTTGAACTTGTGCTCAGCCCCCTTTTTTTCCGCCTCCGGCACGCGGTCAGGATGAAATTTCAGGGCGAGCGAACGGTAGGCCTTTTTGATGTCCTGCTGGGTCGCGGTCCTGGCGACGCCCAGGATCTCGTAATAATCTTTTTTCATGATTTTGTCACTGACCACTGATCTATTTATCGTCTTCCGCCTTGAAATCCGCGTCGATGACGTCGTCATCGCCCTTGGATTTGCCGCCGCCCGTTGCATCCTGGTCGGCTGACCCGCCGTGCTTATGGGCGCCGCCATGACCGCCGGCGGCACCTGCGCCGGCCTCCTGCGCGGCCGTGGCCTTGTACACTTCTTCGGCCAATTTATGGCTGGATTTCTCCAACGCGCCCATGGCCTGCCTGATTTTGCTCTCATCCTCGGTCTTGATGGCCTCTTTGAGGTTGGCCAATTCTTTTTCCACCCTGGATTTCTCGTCGGCGGAAACCTTGTCGCCGTAATCCGTGACGGCCTTTTCTGTAGAATAAACAAGGACGTTGGCCTGGTTGACCAGTTCGACCTTTTCTTTGCGCTTCTTGTCCTGATCGGCGTATTTCTCGGCCTCCTTGATCATTTTTTCGATCTCTTCCTGGGAAAGTTTCGTCGGGGCCGTGATGCGGATCGATTGTTCCTTGCCGGTCCCCTTGTCTTTCGCGGCGACATGAACGATGCCGTTGGTGTCGATGTCGAAGGAAACCTCAATCTGCGGCACCCCGCGCGGGGCCGGCGGAATTCCGACGAGGTCAAAACGTCCCAGTTCCGTATTATCGTTGGCCATAGGACGCTCGCCCTGTAAGACGCGGATGGTCACGGCGGGCTGATTGTTCTCGGCCGTCGAAAAAACCTGACTTTTACGCACGGGGATCGTGGTGTTGCGCTCAATCAATTTGGTGAAAACTCCTCCCAGCGTTTCAATGCCCAGCGTCAACGGCGTGACGTCGAGCAAAAGGACCTCTTTGGCCTCGCCCTTGATGATCCCGGCCTGGATGGCGGCGCCCAGCGCCACGCACTCCATCGGGTCGATGCCGTGCTCGATCTTCTGACCGATCTCTTTCTCGACGAACTGCTGCACGATCGGCATCCGGGTCGGCCCGCCGACGAGGATGACGCGGTCGATCTTGATGTTCTCGCATCCGGGTTTGGACGAAGCGTCTTTGATCGCCTGGACGATCGGCCCGCGGCAGCGGCTGATCAAGGGGCCCACCAGGCTCTCCAGCTTGGCGCGGTCGATCGTTAAGGTTAAATGCTTGGGGCCGCTGGAATCCGCCGTGATAAACGGCAGGTTAATATCCGTCGAGACCGTACTGGAAAGCTCGACCTTGGCTTTTTCGGCGGCCTCCCGCAACCGCTGGAAGGCCATGCGGTCGTTCTTGAGATCGATCCCGCTTTCTTTCTTGAATTGTTCGCAGATATGGGCGATGAGAAGATTGTCCATGTCCGTACCGCCGAGCTGGGTGTCGCCGTTGGTGGACAAGACCTCAAAGGTCGCGGCCTTGTGCTCATTGTCCCAGCCCATCTCCAGGATGGTGACGTCGAGCGTCCCGCCGCCGAAGTCGAAGACCATGATCTTCTGCTCTTTGCCCGCCTTGTCCAGGCCGTACGCCAGGCACGCCGCCGTCGGCTCGTTGATGATGCGCATGACCTTCAGGCCCGCGATCTCACCGGCGTCTTTGGTCGCCTGGCGCTGGTTATCGTTGAAGTACGCCGGGACCGTGATGACCGCTTCCTCGACCGTTTCTCCGAGGAACTTTTCAGCGTCCGCCTTGATCTTCTGCAGGATGAACGAGCTGATCTGTTGCGGGGTGAATTCTTTTCCACCGGCCTTGTACTTAAAATCAGTCCCCATCTTGCGTTTGGCCGCGTAAATGGTCCCTTCCGAATTCATCGGGGCCTGCCGGCGGGCCGGCTCGCCCACCAGACGCTGTCCGTCTTTGGTAAAGGCCACAAACGACGGGAACGCCTTGCCCGAGGCCACCCCCGCGCCTTCCGCGGAAGGGATGATCGTCGGACGTCCGGCTTCCATGACCGCCGCGGCGGAGTTCGATGTTCCCAAATCAATACCGATTGCTTTTGCCATTTTAAACCTCCTTGAATGAGCACACAATTTATGGAACGCCAGTGAACATAAATTGTGTGTGCGAATTCAACCCCACACCCAGCATGATTAAATTGTTGCTGGGTGTGGGGTAAATTCAGCCATACAACTTAACTTCACTATCGTTCGTTAAGTTGTGGCTTCATTTACTTTTCTTCGCCACTTTCACCTTGCTCGTCCGTATCACCCGCTCGCCCAGGGTGTATCCTTTTTGAAGTTCTTCGAGGACCGTCCCTTCTTCGTGACCGTCCGTCTCTTCCTGCATCAGGACCTCATGGCAATGGGGGTCAAACATCAATCCCCTGGCCTCAATGGGCTTAACGCCGTTTTTCTTGAGCATCTCGTGGATCTGCGCCATGATCATCTCGACACCTTTCAGGAACGCCTCATAATCTTCGTGCCTGGCCTGCGCCGCCTCGACGGAGCGTTCCAGGTTATCAAGGATGTTTAAAAACTCCGCGATCAACCCTTCATTGGCGTATTTGACGAATGCCTGACGCTCGCGCTCCATGCGCTTGCGCGCGTTCTCAAACTCGGCGTACAGCCGGATATATTGCTCCTTGTACCTGGCCGCTTCCTCCGCCAGTTTTTGATGTTCGGTGTCTTTAAGGGTTTCTTGACCCGACGGTTCATCCTGTTTTTTTTGTTTCTCGTTCATGGGGAAAATGCTTCGAGAGAGGTCAAAGGATCTCTTCGATGAGGTCCGAAAAATAATCCAGGGCGGAGACGACCCGTTTGTAGTCCATCCAGGTGGGCCCCAGGACGGCGATGCGCCCGCTCGGGCCGTGCTTCGACCGGTAGCGCGATACCACCAGAGAACACGTGTTAATATCTTCGCAGCCCAGTTCCTTGCCGATAAAAACGGCGGTCTTTTCCTCCAGTTGTTTGTTGATGATCTCCAGCAGCCGCTCTTTCTCGTCGAGGGCGGCCAGGATGCCGCGGATCTTGCCGATGTCCTGGTAGTCCGGATATTCGACGACAAAACTCGTCCCCTGGCAGAAGATGCGGCTGTCCCCGTCTACCGAGACGAGGCTCGTGCAGTGCGTTGTCTGCGACAAGACCCGGGACGTCTTCTCCAGGAGCAGGTCCAGTTCGGCGGATTCCTTTTGATATTCAGCGCGGATGCGCGCCTTTTCCGCTTCCAGGAGCTGGATTTCCAGCATCAGATGGTCCACGTAATAACGGTACCCCTTCTGCGTGGGGACGCGCCCGGCCGAGGTATGCGGGTGCGTCAGATAGCCTTCTTCCTCCAGCTCCGCCAGGACATTACGGATGGTCGCCGAACTGAAATCCCGCTCATATTGTTTGACGATACAGGAAGAACTGACCGGCGCGACGGTTTTGATATACTGGTCCACCGTGATGGCCAGGATACGGTCTCTTCTTTCTCTTAAATCTGTTTTGGCAGGTGTCATGCTGATCCTTTAAAATTAGCACTCTAGCCCCTAGAATGCTAAAGCCGATTCTAACAAAAATAATTTTCTTGTCAACAGAAATCCTGCCTTCCCCCCACCCATGAACCGGTCAAACCGTCTTGATAAACCGGGCAAGCAGGGCCAGGCCTCCCAGATAATTTTCGATGGAAGGCGGGTTACGGCGCAGGGTGCGGTAATCGGGGGTTTTCCCTTCGGCGGAATGGAACTCAAGGATGATCGTCCCCTCCAGAATTTTCAAAGCCAGGGACGGGTAGCCGCGGGAATCCTCATTGCGGAATTCCAGAAAGATGTCGACCATCTTGCCGTTGGCAAACAGTTTATTGGCCAGCGCGGTGTTGTTGGTCTGGACATCCTGCCCTTTAAGCGGCGCCGGCACGCGCACGCGCTCGGCCCCCTCAATGGGTTTGTCCGGGATATTGGAAACAATAATAACATCGGTCTTGATCGTGGTCGACCGCGGTTTCTCCGTGAAATACAGCGTAAAATCCGTGTACGTCCTGACCTTCAGATACGCCTTGCGGACTTCCTGCGCGAAACCCCGGTCCGGGACATCTTCATACACGAAGGGATACCCTACAATCTGAAATTCGATCTGGAAGGCCTCCGGGGATCCCGGAGGCTGACCGGACAACGGCTTCAATGTCCCTTCCAGGACTTTTTCCAAAGACCGCTGGAAGTGCTCGCCGGTCTGATTGTGGGGAGTAGAATGGACGCTTAAATAAATGATCCCGGCCAAAAGCAGAATAACAATCAAGACGACCCAGGCCATGGTCTACCCTTCCTTTTTCTCCGGAGAAGATTGGGCATCAGATTTCGGGAACTTCCCGGCGACGCGGTCAGGTACCAGGGCCCGGAGATGGATCGTGTCGGCGTAATATTTGACCGAGTAGACCTCCCCTTCCTCGTGGGCGAGGTTGACCAGGTCCATGCGCCCGATCGGGATCTCGACGTCGATCTCGACGACCGTGGAGGGAAGGACGCGGCTGATCTGTTCCAGAAGAAGCGGAACGTTTTCCCCCGTCTTGGCGCAGATGTAGACCGTGTGGCTCCCGTTGTCCTTGAGGCGTTCGAGCCCGTGGCGGTCCGCCAAGAGATCGATCTTGTTGAACACCAGGATCGTCGGCTTCTCAAAGACCTCCAGCTCCCTCAGGACCTCGTCGACTGAATCCTGCAGGCGGCGAAAATGCGGATGGCTGACGTCCACCACATGCAGCAAGAGGTCCGCCCCCCGGACCTCTTCGAGCGTCGCCTTGAACGCCTCGATCAAATGGTGCGGCAGTTGATGCATAAACCCGACGGTATCGGATAACGTCACCCTCTGGTGGTGGGGCAGAACCAGCTGGCGCGAGAGCGAGTCAAGGGTCGTGAAAAGGGTTTCGCGGGTCACCTGGCCGGCCTGGGTGAGGGTGTTCATCAGGGTGGATTTGCCGGCGTTGGTGTATCCGACGAGCGCGATCGACGGCACGCCTTTTTCCTGGCGCTGTTTGCGCTTGAGGGCGCGCTGGGTGGTCACCTCGCGCAGGTCCCGCTTCAGCCGGGTGACGCGCTCCCCGATCCTGCGGCGGTCCATCTCGAGTTTGGTTTCCCCGGGGCCCAGGGTCCCGATGCCGCCGCCCAGACGCGAAAGCTCGATGCCGTGGCCGACGAGCCTCGGCAGAAGATATTCCAGCTGGGCCAGTTCCACCTGCGTCTTGCCTTCCCTGCTGACGGCGTGGCGCGCGAAAATATCCAGGATCAGCTGCGTGCGGTCGATTGTTTTCGTTTTAATGGTTTCTTCGAGGTTGCGCTGCTGGCCCCCCTTCAAGTCATAACTGAACACGACCGTATCGATTTTCAAATGGCTGACCGCCGCGGCGATGTCCTGCACCCGCCCCGACCCGATCAAATAGGTGGCTGACGCCTTGTCCAGGGGACAGACCATGCGCTCGACGACTTCCCCGCCGCAACCCGCGACGAGATCTTCCATCTCCTCGAGGACTTCCTGGGCGGGCCAACACTCCCTGTCGCTTTTAAAATCGACGACAACCAGAAGCACTTTTTCTTTACCGCTCTGCTGACTGTTCATTGACCCCCTTGAGACGACGAAAGATACTTTGCCAACCGGTCCGCGACATCTTCCACCGTATCATTTTCCCCAACCGTAATCCACTGCAATCTTTTTTCTTTGCGGAACCACGTGAGCTGGCGCTTGGCGAAACGGCGCGTGTTGAGTTTCATCAATTCTTTCGCGCGGGCTTCATCGTAGGCCCCGTCCAGATACCCGCGGATCTCCCGCAGCCCGATGAGGCGTTCAGCCGTCGGGCTCAACGGCACGCCGGAAAGACTTTTCACTTCGGCGACGGCGCCGCCGGCGAACATTGCCTCCACGCGCCGGTCGATACGCCGGTAAAGTTTTTCCCGGTCCATCGTCAGGGCGAAGGCCGCGATTTCATGCTGTCCCCAAAGCCCACGGCGGTCGTGACGCAGGCTGGAGATCGGTTGACGGCGGGTCCTGCAAACCTCAAGGGCCCGGATGACCCGTCGTTCGTCATTGGGATGGATCCTCGCCGCGGCCTGCGGGTCGCTTCGCTGCAGCTGCCGGTGGAGATACGCCGTGCCGTATTCCTGCGCCTCCTCCTTGAGCCGGCGGCGCAGCGTTTCATCTTTGGGCGCCCCGGCGAAGATGCCGTCGAGAAGGACCTGCATGTATAACCCGCTGCCGCCGGTGATGACCGCGGCGCGCCGGCGCGACCGGACATCCCTGACCGCCTCCAGGGCCAGGGCGTTAAAACGGGCCACGTCAAATTCTTCCCGGACGGAAACAACCCCGATCAGATGATGCCTGACCGCCTTGAGCAACTGATCCGGCGGTTTGCTGGTGACAATCCGCAGCTCCTTGTAGACCTGCATGGAGTCGCAGGAGATAATTTCTCCGTCAAGACGCCCGGCCAGGGCGCAGGCTACCTCCGATTTGCCGACGGCGGTGGGACCGACAATGAAGATAATCTTCTGAAAATTCATGATAAGGTCACAAGGACACAAAGACACAAGGTCATACGTTTCACTTTGATATACTTGTGACTTGGTGACCTGGTGACTTTGTGACTTTCCATGATTACGGATAAATCTGGGCGGGATAACCAAGTTTGGCCAGCCGAAGCTTCAAGCTCTGGGCGTCCTTGAGCATCGACAGCTGGCCGACGCGCACACGGTAGAATTTATTGTTTTTCTGGTCAACTGTTTCGACAATGTACGCGTACTCCTGTTTCTGTTTTAATTCGTCCACCAGGGATTCGGCAAGCCGGCGGTCCTGGAACGCGCCCGCCTGGACGGCGAAATAATGTTTCTCTTCCAGGAGCTGTCTGGCCGCCGGCACCTCAAGGCTGTTGGAAAAAGAACGGACGATTTTCTCGAGGTATTCCGTGGCCCGGGCCCAGTTGGCGAGCTTTAAATTGGCCTTGGCCAGCTTGAGATAAACCAGGCTTAGCGCCTGCGGCCTGGATTCCTTCAAATATCCCTGGAGTGTCGCGTCGGCCTTTTCATATTCTTCCAGCAAATAATGGGCGTCAAACGTCCCTAAATAAAGCCGGTCGCGCAGCTGCGGGTCAAGGCGGTCCCGGGAAACTTTGCCGAACGACTCCAGGGCCTCCTTGTATTTGGCCTGCTCCAGCTGGCTTAAGCCAAGATAATACTGCGCCTTTTGGGCCACAGATCCTCCCGGGTCCGACGCCAGCGTGTCTTGCGCCAGTTTCTGCGCCCCGATATAGTCACGGTTAAGAAGAGACGCCTCGATATCCTTCAGGTCGGCATAAGCGGGCGGGCCGACGGCGAAGATAACGCAACTCCATACCGCGGCGAAAACCATTTCGCTGAAAAGTTTCTTTTTCATGACTGCTATCTTAACAAAAACAAAAGAAAACTCCAGCAACTTTTCCCCGGCCTATTTTCTTCGATGCTGGCCGGATCCGGACATGCCGGGATGTCCTGCCGCTAGCCGCGCGGCCCCGGGGTGCTGCTGCGCGGCAGGATAAGCTTCTTTAGCCGCTGCGGGATGGTTGTCAGCCGCCCGATAAGCCTTTTTTGTTGCCTCAGGATGCCGCTCGGCGGCCCGGTAAACTTTCTTCGCTGCGCCTGGATGTCTCTGGGCATCCTTGTAAAGTTGTTTTGTCGCGGCAGGATGCTCTTCCGCCGCGCGGTAAACCTTCCTGGCGGCGTCAGGATGCCGCGCGGCATCCCTGTACAATTGCTTGCCGGCACCGGGATGTTCCTGATACGCCTTTTTTACGTCCTGAGGCGATAATCTCTCAGGAGGAGGCAATGCCCCACGGTCCCTTCTATCCTCGCGGCGGTCGCGAACGTCCTCACGCCGGTCAATGACATCTTCCCGGCGGTCACGCACGTCTTCACGATGGTCACCCACATCCTCTCTGTGGTCCCGGACATCCTCCCTCGCATCGCGGACATCTTCGCGTTTGTCTTTTCGATATGCCTCCGTGCCGGGCGGCG
>JACRHQ010000182.1 GCA_016217585.1 Candidatus Omnitrophota bacterium
CGCCATCCGGAGAAACTCCGGCTCCTTCAGAGAGGGCTCCCGGTTTAAGTTCCGGGTTCGCGAGGATCGGCGCCAAACACATTGACGCCTTTACCTGGCAGCTGGCCAGTCTGGTGAAGGCCAGCGTCCCCATGCTCAAGGCGATCTCTTTGATCTCCCAGCAGACCGAGAACAAGGCGCTTAAAGCGGTCGTTGACGACTTGTACAACCAGGTCAAAAACGGCCGGACGCTTTCCGACGGGATGCGCAAGTACCCGCACCTTTTCAATAACCTTTATCTGAGTATGATCAAGTCCGGTGAACAGGGCGGCGTCCTGCACGAGGTTCTGTACCGGATCGCCGAATACCGCGAGAAAGAGCAGGCGGTCCTGCGCAAGATCCAGGCGGCGCTGGCTTACCCGGCGGTCATGGCCGTCGTCGGTATCAGCACGGTCTTTATCATGCTGACGTTCTTCATGCCCAAATTTATCGGCATCTTCAAGACCATGAAGCAGACCCTCCCCGTCCCGACCATGGTCCTGATCGGGATCAGTAATTTCATGTCGGCCAACTGGCTGTGGATCCTGATAGCGTTTTTGTTCGTTGTGGTCGTCTTCGGGAGGGTCAAAGCTTCAAGCCGCAAGAAATTTCTTTTTGACCTGGTCAAATTGCATATCCCGTTTATAAATAAATTCGTGCGCAACGCCGAGATCGCCAAGCTGGCAAGGACTTTGGGGCTCCTTTTAAAGAGCGGCCTTTCCATCCATGACAGCCTGTCGCTCGCCACGGACACGCTGGATAACGAGGCCCTGCGTAACCAGCTCCGGCGGGTCAGCGAGGACATCGTGCAGCAGGGGGCCACCCTTTCTTCGAGCCTGGCCAGGGTCAAGGTATTCCCGACGTTCGCGCTCAACATGATCGCTGTGGGGGAAGAAAGCGGGAAACTGGAAGAATCCTTGAGCGGTATCGCCAACGCCTACGAGAAAGAGGTCGAGCAGACCATCAGCGTGATGACATCGCTCCTGGAGCCGATTTTGATCCTGGTCATCGGCGGGGTCGTCGGGTTCATCGTCTTTGCCCTTCTATTGCCGATTTTCAATATCGGGACGATGTCGCGGTAGGGATTGAGACTATAGACCATCGACAATAGACTATAGACCAAAGACTAAAAATTACAGGAGGATGAAATGAAACATCATAATATTAACCATCAGGAATATCCCGTTGATAATCAGAATCTTTTTAAAGTCGATAGTCTATGGTCTATAGTCTATAGTCCAACAAAAGGTTTCACCCTCATCGAACTGATGATCGTCGTCATTATCATCGCCGCGCTGGCCGCGATGGTCGTGCCGCGGCTGGGCTCGCGGTCCGAGCAGGCCAAGGTGACGGTGGCCCAGGCCGACATCAATTCCAACATAGGCCTGGCCCTCAAACTCTACAAGCTTGATAACGGCCGGTATCCGACGACCACCCAGGGGCTGAAGGCCCTCCTGCAAAAACCGACGTCCAGCCCTACCCCGGGGAACTGGAACGGTCCTTATCTGGAAAAAGACCCTTCCGACCCCTGGAACAACCTGTATCAATATAAAAGTCCCGGGTCGCATAACAGCGACGGTTATGACCTTTATTCGTTCGGGACCGACGGTGTCGAAGGGAACGAGGATGATGTCACAAACTGGTAATAGACGGGGTGTAACGCTCGTCGAGGTTCTCCTGGCCGTTGTCGTATTGTCGGTCGGGATCGTCGGGGTGTTACGGGCGTATATTATTTCTCTGGGGGCGCTGGAAGCCGCCCAGGGGACGATCGACAGCGTCCATCTGGCCAGGCAGAAAATGGCGGATGTCGAGCAGACCGTCCTCGAACAGGGCGGGGTTTCTCCGGGGCTTGTGAGCGGAAATTTTGAAGGGGTGTATCAGGATTATGTCTGGCAATGGGAAACCGCAGCCGCTTCGACGGAAGCCCTCTGCCGGTCGGGGGTGACGGTTTCCCGGGAAGGACTGCCGCGGCAATTGACGCTGGTGACTTATGTGTGGAACAAAAACTATAAAAAAGACTAAAGAAGGTTTCACCGTCATTGAGCTCCTGGTCGCGGCTTCTATCATGGGGGTGGTGGGACTGGCGGTCCTCTCGACGTTCGGCGCCGGCCTCCGTGCCTTTGACCGTGTGCAGGCGTTCGGGGGGCCGCAGGCCGATGTCCTGATCTTCCTGGACCAGTTCGAACACGACTTGCGCAACACGCTCAAGACCTCCGGGATCAAATTCACGGGGACCGCCCAGAAGGTGAGTTTCGCGGTTTTAGGTTCAAAGCTCGACGAAGACGACAACGAGCTTGCTTATCTCGGCGAGAAATCGTATTATTTCGACAGTGCGCAAGGCGCGGTTGTCAGCGAACAGAGAGATTATGCCCAGGCCGTATCCCCCTCCGAATCCCGCGATGTCGCGACAGCGCGGGTCGCCCAGGTCACAGGCCTTAAATTTAAATATTATTTCTATAAAGAAAGAATAGAAAACGAGCAAAAGAAATATGAATACGGCTGGAAGGACACGTGGTATGACGAAAAGAATCCTCCCAAAGGCGTGAGCGTTGAACTGACGTTCAGGAACGGAGAACAGGAAACTTCGTGGCGGCGCACGGTGTTTATCCCCGCCGGCGGCGATATCCCTTCCGATGACGGGGCGCAGGCAGAGGGACAAGGGGGAGGGGAGGTCTAGCCGATGCGTTTGGGGGCCGCAAGTCGGCTATTTTGCAGGACAGATTGCAAAGGCGAACACGCAAGTGTTTTGATCGCCGTTTTATGGTGTCTGTTTTTTTTGAGCGCCCTGGCCGTGGCCATTTACGCGTACGTCGCCCCGCAAGTCGGCCTGGCGCAGCGGTTGAAGGAGCGGGCCCAGACTTGTTATCTGGCCGAAGCCGGGGTGAAGACGGCGGTATTTATGCTCGATGATGACCAGACGCAGGATTACGACGCCCTGAATGAAGCGTGGGCCGGTAAGGAAGAGGTGTTCAAGGATATCCGTTTGGGCGACCAGGGGTATGCCAGCGTCAAGTATGAATATCCTCCTTCGGACGACAGCGGCGCGAGTGAGACCCGCTATGGGTTGACCGATGAGGAAAGAAAAATCAATATCAACAAGGCGAGCGCCGAGATCCTGCAGCGGCTTTTTGAAACCGTCGCGCAGACGACAGCGCAGGAAGCCGACGATATCGCCGATTCCACATTAGACTGGATCGATGAAGATAACGAGCCGCGTTCCAACGGCGCGGAAAGCGGTTATTATCAAAGTCTGGCGCAGGGGTATCCCTGCGCCAACCGGGAATCTGAGACACCGGAGGAATTGCTCCTGGTCAAGGGCGTGACGCCGGAGATTTTTGACAAGGTCAAGGCGTACGTAACGGTCTACGGGGCCGGCCAGGTGAACATCAACACCGCCGGCAAGGACGTGCTGGAAGCGCTGGGGATGAGCGCCGCGCTGGCGGAAAAAGTGGTCCGGTTCCGGCGGGGCAATGATTCCGTGGACGGGACGCAGGACGACAATATTTTTGAATCCGCGGGAACGGTCGCGACGACGTTAAGCGCCGGCGCGGGGTTGTCCGCTGAAGAGACGGTAGAGCTCAATAACGTCCTTGCCGCGCAGCTGATTTCCGTGCGCTCCGATTATTTCCGCGGCGAATCGTCCGGCGAATTGCGTTACGGCGAAGAGGCCCAGCCTTCGGTGGCGACGAGGGTTGTTTTTGTCGTCGACCGCGATCAACATATCCGCTACTGGCACCAGGAGTAGCGGGCAAAACCAGGACATCCATTGACGGTGAAGCCACACTCACAAAAGGAACCCCGCCGACCCGTCGTTGTCGTCGAAATCGGCAACGACTGGCTGAAGGTGATGGAAGGCAGCCCGGTTTCCGGCAAGGAATCGGCCATCACCAAGGCAAACTTCAGGAAGCTCGTCGAGATCAAAGAGCCCGTCACCGCGGCCCTGGTCAGGATCTTCAAGGAGCTCAAGCTCAACAAACAGGGCGTGATCGCGTGCATCCCGCGGCATCTTTTGACGGTGCGGATCCTGGAATTCCCCTCCATCAACCCCAGGGACATCCGGGACATGGTCTCCTTGCAGGTCGGCAAACAGACCCCCTACTCCCGGGACGAAATCATTTTCACCTACAAACCGCTCGGCGTGGTCCACGAGGGATACACCAAGGTCATGCTGGTCATCGCCCGCAGGAACCTGGTCAACGCGCGCATCGAGGTCCTTCAAAAGGCCGGCATCGAGGTCGAAAGGGTGGGCGTGAGTTCCGAGGGGTTGGCCCACTGGTTTCGCTTCGCGTATTGGCCTGAGGCCGGCCCGAGCAAGAGCCAGGTTTATGACGAAGCCAGGGCCGGCGACCAGGCCGTCATTTATGTCGACGTCGATTCCAATTATTCCGATCTGATCGTGGTCAGGGACGCCAAACTGGTCTACACGCGCAACTTCCTCATCGGCGCCAACCATCTGCTGGGGGAGGAGGCCGGCTGGCTTGAGAAGTTCAACGAAGAGATCACTCATTCGATAGGACTTTATCAAAACGAGGAACGGGACGCCAGGATCGTCCAGCTGTTTGTGGGGGGGACGGCCGCGCATGTCCCGAACCTGGTTTCCGGTCTGGCCTCGAAAGTTGAAGTCCCCGTGGTGGCGGCCGATCCGGTCCACCAGATCCGCCTGTCCAGGGGGTTGAAACTGTATGAGCGGGGGAAGGACGACGAGCGGTTTATTTCTCCCTGCCCCTTGATGGGGATGGCCCTGGCGCCGTCCGACCTGGAGCTGGATTTGACCTCCAGCGAACTGCGCATCAAGAAGCAGATGGAGGGACGCAGGAAAGAGATCACGGTGACCGGCGTGCTGGCCATCGCGATCCTCATGCTTTTGTCGACGGTCTTTTTTGTCGTCTATTACAAGAAAAGCAACTATATGATGGAATTGAAAAGGACGATCGGGGGGATGGAAAAGGACGCCTTGGCCGTGGAGAAGATGCGCATGGTCATCAGCCTGGTCAAGGGGCGCCTCGACGCGCGCAAAAGCTCGATTAACATCCTCGACGAGATTGCGCGGCTGACCCCCCAGGAAATCTATTTTACCAATATCAATATCGAGGAGGACAAACAGACGGTCCTCCAGGGGCGCGCCGCCGCGATGTCCAATGTCTTTGAATTTGTCACCACCCTGGAAAATTCGCCGTATTTTGAAAACGTGCAG
>JACRHQ010000183.1 GCA_016217585.1 Candidatus Omnitrophota bacterium
AATGTCTAAAGTCGAGTTGAATATAACCATGAGCAATGTCATCGTTCTTGTGTGGCTACGAAGATTAAGGAATATAACGGAAGCTATGTTTCCGTGGTGCATATTTGAAAGTAGATGCAATTCCAGACCAAGAAAATCCTCGTCACAGTCAAGGCCTACCCGAACCCCAGCAAGAAATATGTCGAGACCGTCTGTTGCGCTGGTGTTGATTTAAGCAATTCGCAGTTAGTCCGCCTTTTTCCCATTCCTTACCGTGATCTTGATGGTGATAAAAAATTCAAGAAATACAGCATTATTGAAGCGGAATGTGCCACCCCTTCCGATGATAAACGACCGCAGAGTTTTCGGGTCAACGCGGATTCTATAAAAGTTATCGTTTGGTTTGATACCGAGAAAGGGACTTGGCAGAAACGAAAAGAGATTGTTCTAAAAGTGCCGGTAAAATCAATGTGTCAGGTTTACAAGGAAGCCGAGGCGAGCGATCTTTCTTTAGGATTGATTAAACCACACAATATTTCTTTTGAATGGTCGAAGCAGAGCCCCACGGATAGAGATGCGAGAGAGTCCTGCTATGCCCAGTTAAGTTTTCTGGATAGGGCGAAGGATGCTATTGAGGAAATTCCATTCAGTTTCTTCTACAAGTTTCAGTGCGCCGGAGTTGCCGATTGCCCGGGACATAAGCTGTCTATTATTGACTGGGAAATTGGTCAGGCTTTCAGAGATTGGCGATTCCGGTACCCTGAGGAAAAGGTCTTGCTTGATAAAATTAAAGAAAGATGGCTTGATATAGCCAATACTGAAAAAAAGGATGTTTATTTTTACGTTGGCAATTTGAAGCGGTTCCGGCAGACATTTATGGTGTTGGGCGTATTTTATCCGCCCAGGTAAGGTTCACGATTAAAATATTCCCTTCAATATCGTCCCGACCCCTTCCTTGAGGATGTCCGTCGTTTTCTCCAGAATTTTAAACGGCATGGTCTGCACCTTGTAGCGCGGGTTGCGCAGGGTGCCGGTCAGCTTGACGCTGATATAATCCTGCGTCCCGGCCAGGAGCAGGGAGGGGGCTTTCTTGAGCGACAGGGATTCATCGGCGGCCAGCTCGCTGAAGACGGGGGAAACGTCAAACTCGATGTTCTGGTTAAAATCGACCCAGCCTTTGGCCTTGAGGGTGACAGTGTTGCTGTTGAGCGTGGCGTCGTCCGTGTAGACCTTCCCGCTGTTGACGGTCAGGCGGGCTTCCCCGTCGGTAAAAACGACGTTGGTGAACTCGGGGATCACCAGTGCCCCCAGGATCCCGTCCAGGATATTGAGCTGCCAGAGGTGCCCGTCCGTCACGCCGACGGAGCCGTCCCCCTGCCATTGCCCGGGGTCCGTGACAGGGCCGGCGAGGTTCACAAACCCCGAGAGACGCCCCGCCAGGAATTTATTGTCAGGCAGTTTGCTTTCGCGCAGTGCCGCCAGGTCCGTCCCCGCCAGCGTCCCGGCGGCCTGCATCACGGGTGAAGTCTGCGTCAAATCCGCCGTCGAGGTGACGGTCAAATCTCCGTTATAGACGCGCCCGCGCAGGTTGCATTTGCTGATGTGCCGGTCGCGCTGCTCGTAATCCAGGACCCCGTCGTCCAGATAAAAGCCGCTTAAGGAAACCGTCGGCGCGCGGGCCGTGAACGTCAGGGCCCAGTCCTGCCACTGGCCGGGTTTCCCTTTAAACAGCCCTTCGCCGGAGAGGATGCCGACGGGCTGTATCTTGCCGAACGGGTCTTTCAGCGCCGGGACGAGCGCCGGGAGGTCTTCCAGGTTCAAAGTGAACGTCCCGCGCAAATCCAGATCCGGCGCGGCGTCTTCAAAAAGGTGCACGTCGCCTTTGATGTCCAGGGAACTGTTGAGGTATTGCCCGTTGAAGGTCACGACCTGGAAGGCCTGGTGCAGGATATTGATCTGCGTCAGGACGTTCAGCCCGTCGGAGATGACCGTCACGTCCACCACCGGACGGCTGAAACCGGCGAGCCGGCCGTTGACGGTATATTTTTTGTTTTGATAAGTCCCCTGGATGTCTTTCCAGGCGACCAGGTCTTTGGCGTAATGGACCTGTCCCGAAATGCCGGTTATCTCGCCGGGGATTTTTCCGGCGGCGAGCATGGTTTCTTTCAAAGCCACATCCGCCTCGACCTCGGCGCCGGCGGGATCTTTGACCTTCCCGTGGTAGACGGCATCGACCGACGCGGTCCCGGCCATGTGGACCTGCGTTTTCTCGGCGAGGACGGGGAAGACGGCAAAGAGTCTTTGCAGGTCAAGGTTTTCTGTTTTGGCCCGGATATCCAGCCGCGGGTCGGTCAAGCCGGACAGTGACCCCGAGAGCGTGACGTCCGCCCCCTGGGTCTGGAACGTCAGCTGGTCGCTGGCGACCTTGTCGGTTTCAAACTGGACCGCGCCGGCGATGTCCTGCACGGCGTCAACGTAGGGCACGCCGCGCAGCTTTGCCTGGGAGAATTGAATAGTGCCGGAATACCGGTGTTGGGGTCCGGCGGCCGCGGGGTCAAACTGATAGCTCACGTTGCCATCGGGCCGGCCTTCCATCACAAGCTGCGGCGCCAATTGCAGGAGGGCTTTGTCCAGATGGATGTCGGACTTGGCATTCCAGAGGCCTTCCTGACGGGTGATGACGGTCTCGCCGGTCTTCAGGTCCGCCTGCAGGAACTGTTCCTTGTTCCAGTCCAGGCGTCCGCCGTTCAGGGAGAGGTCGCTCGCGACGCCGAATTTGTCGCCCTCGACGGCGAGTTTGGTTTTTTGTGTCGCGAGGTCGCCGTGGAGCTTGACTTCCGGCCGATAGGATCCCTTCGGGAGGGAAAACGCCGCGTCCAGGCCCTTGGCGACAAGGGCGGTCTGCAGGTGGATGCCGCGGCCGTCTTTTAAAAAGACAAGGTTATTCGCCTGAATGGTCTGGGCGCCGGCCCGGCCGCCGTCCCGCCCTTGGCGAGGCCCGCCCTTGGCGAGGCTCGCCTCCGGCGGCTCGCCGGAGGCGGCCGCCCATTGCCCGTCGGGCTGTTGCAGCTGGAGGTCCCCCTGGAGCGCGATTTCGCTGTTTTCGTTTCCGGTTCCACCGGAAACGGAAACGCGCAGCGACTGGATGTCGGCGCTGATGGCCCCTTTAAATGATTGCCCGCCGTTTTCGCCGCCCGCCGTTACTTGCAGGGCCGCGGATTCCAGGTGTCCCCTGGCGTCGAGCCGGCCCTTCTGCCAGTCAATAACGACATTTTCTGCCTTCACGCCGCCGGAGACGTTGATGTCTTCACCGAGAGCAAGGGCGGCCTTCTCCAGCGCCAGGCCTCCCTGGGCCTGGACCTTGCCGTGGCCCACGGTGAGGTTGACGTCCAGCGCGCTCAACACGCCTTCCGGCATGCGGATCGCCGGCGAGGGTCCGCCCGCTTCCGACGGGAAAAACAAAGACATGTACCGGGCCAGGGGGATATTCCGCGCGACCACGCGCGAGGAGAGTTCCCGCCCGTCGAGGCGGTAGTTGCCCTTGACGGTCAGGTCCGCCTGCCGCCGGGGGATCTGGGCGTTGAGCGTGAAGCGCAGGACTTTGGTCAGCGCCACCCGGGCGTCGAGGTCGATGCCGCTGATGACTTCGTGGAAACCTTCCGCCGCCGTCTTGTCGGTCCAGGCGATTTCCCCGTCTTCAATGATGATCTTGCGCGGGGCTACGGTCCACCCGCCGGGGCCGGAGGAGGGTCCACGGGCGGTCAAAAGGTCGGAAAAATTCCAGAGGTTTTTATCTTCGCGCACGATCTGCACGAACGGCTGTTTGATCCGCACCGACGGGATGACGACCAGCTTGTGTTTCAAAAACGGCGTCAAAAAGACGTGGAAGGAGGCCTCATCGACCTGGAGGAAGACGCGCCCGGGGTCGTCCTTCTGGTAGACGGTGATGTCCCGGACGATAAACCCGCGCAGGGGGCTGAAATGCAGGTCCGCGATGGTGACCGGCCGGTGGAGGTATTCCTGGGCCTTGTCGACGACGAAGCGCTTGAATTGCACCGGCAGGAAGATGTTCTCCATGTACAGGTACACGAAGTAGACGAGGATGAAGACCGTCAGGAGGACATAGATTGTCTTGCGCGACCAGTGCATAAAATTCATTATAACCAAGCGGCGGATGGGTTGCAAAGAAAAGTTGTTTGCTGTACACTTATAAGCATGTTGGTTGGGAGGTCGCAAGTTAGGGGAAAAAGGTTCTGGCCCCGTTTTTCAGTCAGGAGGAAAAATCATGACTAAAGGATCTTTGCCTGTGCGCGGGAATAAATCCTTTGAAGATTTAAAAAAAAGAAACGAACATGGCGCTGAATATTGGAGCGCGAGGGACCTTCAACCCTTGCTCGGTTATGGGCAGTGGCGGCGTTTTGAAGATGCCATCAAAAGGGCGATCACTTCCTGTAAACAGTCGGGAAATGAACCTGGTCATCACTTTGCCAACGCCGGCAAACCGATAACGGGCGGGAAGGGGGCGG
>JACRHQ010000188.1 GCA_016217585.1 Candidatus Omnitrophota bacterium
TCTACACCCTGACGTTCACGGTGGTGGCGCTGTTGTATTCGATGAAGCACGCCGTCGGCGCCGAAGTTTCGATGCTGTTATTGGCCGCCTTCGCCTTTTACACCCTCGGCCGGCAGATCACCCTGCTCGCGGACCTGGAAGCGGGCAAATCCGTCGACACCCGGCCCCGGGTCTCGCCCGTCATCCGCGGCATTGTGTATCTGGTCGTGATCCTGATGGTTTTGAGCGTGATCATCAGTTAAGCATCTTGTTGTTGTCTATCTGTTCCCCGCCGCGACGTGGAGGTTGCAATCTTCCCGTGAGTCTGGTATTCTAGCCCTATCTATGAGCCTTGCCATTGACCAAGAAATTGTGGCTAAATTCGACGTGCCCGGCCCGCGGTACACGAGCTACCCGACCGCGCCGGTCTGGTCGACGGACGTCAACGCCGCCGTCTACGCCGAAAAGCTTGCCGCCTTCGGCCGTACCCGGGGCAAAACACTTTCCCTTTATATCCACATCCCGTTCTGCCGGTCGCTGTGCGCGTATTGCGGATGCAGCGTGGTCATCCGCAAGAAAGACGAACGTTTCGCCGACGAATACATCGAGTACCTCTTCAAGGAGATGGATCTGGTCCACCTCGCCCTCGGCGGCCGTCCGAGGGTGCGCCAGCTGCACTGGGGCGGCGGCACGCCGACGTTTTTGAACGAAGCCCAGATCGAGCGGCTGTACAAGGGCACGTTAAAGTATTTCGACGTGGACCCCGCCGGCGAGGTCGCCATCGAGATAGACCCCCGTACCATCGACAGATCCAAAGTCCAGAAGTTGCGTGCGCTGGGGTTCAACCGCGTCTCGATAGGCGTGCAGGATTTCAACGAAGAGGTGCAGAAAGAGGTCAATCGCCGGCAGCCGTATTCTGTCGTCAAGGAACTTAACGACTGGTGCCGGGAGCCCGGGTTCGCGTCGGTCAATTTTGACCTGATCTACGGCCTGCCGAGACAAACGCCGGAGAGTTTTTCCGCGACCGTTGAGCAGGTGGTCGCCCTGCGGCCCGACCGCGTCGCGCTCTACAGCTTCGCCTATGTCCCGTGGCTGAAGCGGCACCAGCGCAAGATCGACGCGTCGCTCTTGCCCTCCGGCGAAGCGAAGCTGGATATTTTTCTGCGCGCCCGGGAACGGTTCCTGGAAAGCGGCTACAAGGCGATCGCGATGGACCATTTCGCGCTCGCGGACGACGAGCTGGCCAAAGCCTTTGAGGCGGGCACGCTTTACCGGAATTTTATGGGCTACACGGTCAAGCCGGCCGACGAATATATCGGCGTGGGCGTCACCTCGATCGGTTTTCTGGAAAACACCTACGTGCAGAACGCAAAGGCCCTGCCGGCGTATTACGCCGCCCTTGACGCCGGCCGCCTGGCCGTTGAGCGCGGCAAGGTCCTCACCGACGACGACCGCGCGCGCCAATGGACAATCCATTCCCTGATGTGCCGGTTCCGGATCGACAAACGGGATTTTCAAAAAGAATTTCACGCCGATTTTGACCGGTATTTCCAGGACGAGCAGGCGCATATCCGCCGGTGCGTCCAGGACGGCCTCTTGCGGGTGCAGAACGGTTCGCTCGAAGTCTGTGATGCCGGGAAATTGTTCATCCGTAACATATGCATGGGGTTTGACCATTATCTGAAACAAAAGGACGCGTTGACGCGTTTTTCAAGGACCGTGTGATGGCGACACAGAAAAAAGATAACGTGAACAAAGAACGCAGGACAAGCAGGCGTTCGCCCATCGAACTGGCCGCTTCTTTCGGGATCGGCGAAGACCCGCGTCCGGAGCGCGAGGCGAAGATCAATGATGTCTCCGGCGGCGGGTTTTGTTTTACTTCGGACCACAAGCTCGACAAGGACGAAGAGCTGCAGCTGGCCGTGGACCTGGACGTGCTTGATCAGGTCGTCATCAACGTCCGGGTGGTGTGGGTCGAAAAGATCACGGGCGCGAAAGGGTACCGCGTCGGGGTGCGGCTGATCGAATCCGACGGCCCCGAGTTTGAGAGGTTCATGGAGTTTTACAGGAAGCAAGCATAATCACAGGTTTCCGGATACCCGGGTATCCGGATAACCGGATACCCGGAGCGTTGTGAATAACTCATCATTTCTTCAGGCATTCCAAGGCACCAACACGCGAGTCCCCGTCTGGTTCATGCGCCAGGCAGGGCGCTATCTCCCCGAATATCAGGCCCTCAAGAAAAAGCATTCCCTGCAGAAGATGTTCGACACCCCGGAACTGGCCGCACAGATCACCTGCCTTCCCGTTGATATTCTGGGCGTGGACGCCGCCATCTTGTTCGCCGATATCCTGACGCTGCCCAGACAAATGGGCTTTGATATCCGTTTTGACGACCGTCGCGGGCCGGTCATCGGGGGCACGGTCGCCGGCGACCTGCACCACCGCGAGGACATCCATGACGCGGAGGATTTTTCCGGCCCGACGAAAACGATCCGCCTGGTCAACGAACAGCTCGACGGCCGGGTCCCGCTCATCGGCTTTGCCGGGTCGCCTTTTACGGTGCTGACGTATCTGGTCGAAGGCGGGTCGTCGGTCAATTTTACCCGGACGTTCCGGTTTATCAACGAACACCCCGTGCATTTCCAGGCGTGGATGGAGCTTTTGACGCAAAACACGGTCCGTTACCTGACCGCGCAGAAGGAGGCGGGCATCCAGGTGTTTCAATTGTTCGACAGCTGGGGGGGGATCCTGCGCCCGGCGGATTTCGCGCGCTGGGTCCTGCCCTTCGTCCGGCGGATCTTCGCGGAAGTCGATTTGCCGTCGATCTATTTCGTGCGCAACTGCGCGCATCTTCTGGCCCTGATGGACCAGTCCGGGGCCGACTTTTTATCCGTCGACCACACGGTTGTCCTCGGACACCACTCGGTCATCGAGAAAACCAAAAAAGGCATCCAGGGCAACCTGTTCAACGGCCTTTTGTACGCCGACGACGCCACGCTGGCCAGGGAAGTGCGCGACGTCCTGGTCGGCGGCGTCAAGCACGGCCGGTACATCTTCAACTTAAGCCACGGTGTTTTCCCCGATGTCGACCCGGACAAGCTTAAGTTCATCGTCGAACAGGTGCATGCGTTTGAGAAGAGAAATTAATCGTATCTCGTATCTTGTATCTCGTATTTCGTTGGAAGGTGATACGAGCGACGAGATACGGGCGACGAGATACGAAGGTTATGTCCAAGACTATTATTATCATCGGCGGCGGGATCAGCGGCCTGGCCGTCCTGCATTACCTCAAACAAAAATACGCCGGCCGGCCGGACGTCGAGGTCCTTCTCCTGGAGAAAGACACGGCGCCCGGGGGGACGGTCCGTTCCGTTGTCCGTAACGGCTGTCTGTTTGAGGCCGGCCCCAACGGGTTCCTCGATTCTAAACCGCGCACGCTGGAGTTTATCGCCGGGCTGGGCCTGGCCGATGAGCTGGTCAAAGCCGGCCGCGATGTCCGGATCCGCTATCTCTGTTTAAATAATGTTTTGCATCCTTTCCCGATGAGCCCGGCTGGTTTTTTCGGCTTTCGCCCGATGCGCCTGCGCGAGAAACTGCGCGTTTTCGCCGAACCATTTGTGGCGCGGGGCACGGACCCCGATGAGAGCGTCTACGCTTTCGGCGCGCGGCGCCTGGGCGAGAAATTTTCGCGGTTGTTCCTGGACCCGATGGTCAGCGGCATCTACGGCGGCGACGCGCGCGAGACCGTCCTGCGGGCGGCCTTCGGACGGATTTATGAACTGGAACAACGGTACGGCTCGTTGTTTGTGGCCATGATGAAATTGCGCAAGGGAGGAATGCCCAGGGGCACGTTGACCTCGTTTCGCCAGGGGCAAGGGGAGATGATCGCCGCGCTGTGCCGGCGTTATCAGGAGCATATCCGTTTGAACCAGGAGGTCGTCAAGGTCAGCCGGGACAACGGACGTTTTACGGTCACCTGCGCCGACGGGGTGGCCTACGGTGCCGACGAGCTGTTTGTGAGCGCCCCGGCGTACCAGGCCGCGGCGTTCCTGGAGGACATGAGCCCCGCGCTCGCCGGGCCTTTGACGCGGATCCGTTATTCGCCGCTGGCCGTCATCGGACTTGTATTTGAACGCAAAGCCTTCCCTCATCCGCCGGCCGGGTTCGGCTATTTGATCCCTTCCAGCGAGAATAAAGAAGTGCTCGGCGTCTTGTGGGAGAGCAATATTTTTCCCAACCGCTGCCGGGAAGACCAGGTCCTGATGCGGGTCATGATCGGCGGCGCGCGTCACCCGGATATCCTGTCGAAGCCCCGCGAGGCATTGACCGCCTTGGCATTAAAGGAAGTCCAGACGACGCTCAAGACGGACGCTTCCCCTGTGGAGACATTTTTCGTCCCGTGGCCCAAAGCGATCCCGCAATACGACCGCGCGTATGTTGAAGCCGAGCGCGGGCTGGAAGAAGAATTAAAGAAATGGCCGGGGCTGTATCTCGTCGCCAACTATTTGCACGGCGTTTCGCTCAATGATTGCATCGAGAACGCGTACCAAGCCGCCAACAGCGAGCCGGCCGGCCCGCGTTCCCCTTCGCAAAATCAGTTTGACAAATATTCCACCGTCATTTAAGCTTTAGGCGTTCCGGTCGATCCCCCTTTCGATTGCCCCGTAAAATTGAAAGGGGGATTCTTTATGTCCAGGATGGTTGTTGTAGAACAGATCGAACGAAAGATCTGTTTCGTGAGGGGAATGAAAGTGATGCTGGATTACGATCTGGCATTGTTGTACGGCATTGAAACAAAACAACTCAAAAGAGCCGTTAAGAGAAATTTGTCCCGCTTCCCGAATGATTTTATGATGGAATTAACCAGGCAAGAATACGATTCTTTAAGGTGCCAATTTGGCACCTTTAAAAGAGGACAGCATGCCAAATACATGCCTTACGCGTTCACCGAGCAGGGGATTGCCATGCTTTCGAGCGTCCTGAATAGCGATCGTGCTATCCAGGTTAATATCGCCATCATGCGGGCGTTCGTCCAATTAAGGGAAGCGCTCTCGACGCACAAAGAACTGGCTCTTCAATTCAGAGAACTCGAGCGAAAGGTCGGCAAACATGACGGGGATATCCAGGCCATCTTTCGCGCGATCCAGCGGCTCATGGTCGATCCCGAGAAGCCCAAAGACCGTATCGGGTTTCATCCGTAAAAAGAGCGTGGCGCCAACATTCGTCTTGCCAAACCCGGCGTTTAGCGGTAAGGTAACCGGGAGAGTAGAGGACAGGTTATTTTATGACCAAGGTCATTGTTTCCTGGAGCGGTGGTAAAGACAGCGCCATGGCCTTGTACGCCGTCCGCGCCAGCGGAACGTACGAGGTCTTGGCCCTTTTGACCACCGTCACCGAAGGCTACGACCGCATCAGCATGCACGGGGTGCGCCGGTCGTTATTGGAAGAACAGTCCCGCTCCCTGAACATTCCCGCAGAAAAGATTTATATTTCCCAAAAATCTTCAAACGAAGAATACGAGGCGAGGCTCAAGGAAAAACTTTTGTTGTACCGCCGGCAGGGTGTTTCCTCGGTCGTGATCGGTGATATTTTTCTGGAGGATTTGCGAAAATACCGGGAAGAAAATCTGGCGAAAATCGGTATGAAGGGAATCTTCCCGCTCTGGAAGCGCGATACGGCCGCGCTGGCGCGGGAATTCATCGATGTGGGGTTTAAGGCGGTGATTACCTGTGTCGACTCGCGGCATCTCCCCCGGGAATTCGCCGGCCGGGAATTTGACCGGCAATTTTTATCCGATTTGCCTGCCAGCGTCGACCCCTGCGGCGAAAACGGCGAATTCCATTCCTTTGTCTACGACGGCCCTGTTTTGGGGCATCCTGTCCTCCACCGGAAAGGTGAAATTGTCCTTCGCGACAACCGGTTTTATTATTGTGATTTATTGCCTTCCCGGGAATCGCGCCAGGGCAGGCACGACGCAACCTCAAAAGCGCCGCTCAAGGAAAAAGTTTGACAGGTTTTTATGTCCAGGATGATTGTTGTAGAACAGATCGAACGAAAGATCTATTTCGTGAGGGGAATGAAAGTAATGCTGGATAAGGATCTGGCATTGTTGTACGGGGTTAAGGCCTTCCGTTTAAGGGAGCAGGTGAAGCGTAACCGGGGCCGCTTTCCCGCGGATTTTATGTTTCAACTGAATGATAAGGAAATTGATTTCATTGAGTTCCGGGGACACGTACCTAATTAAATGACATGCCTAAAGCATTAATCAAAACCGACGGGTACAAGACCCTCGTCCAGAAAATCACGCGGGAGTTCGCGGAGCTGGAGGTCTTTGTCAAGAGCCGCTTCGCGAAGGCGTATTGGAACGTCGGCAAATATATCGACGAGCACCTTCTGGAGCACAA
>JACRHQ010000187.1 GCA_016217585.1 Candidatus Omnitrophota bacterium
GAACATCACGATCTTAGCCCATATCATCGTCGGAAGTCAAGGGGCATTAGCCACAAACGTGGCACTACGTTTTCAGCGTTTCAGGCATCCTATCCGTCGAGAACATTCTTAAATCGTCTCCGAACTGTCGAAGAAAGGCCTGACAAATTGGGAAACAGGCTGCAGAGTTGTAACGATTGATCTTCTCTAATTATCCCGGATTTATCTTCCTGTATCACCTTTCAGTTATGTATCCCTGTGGATCTCATTTGATTCCCCGATAAACCGATGGCGGCTCCGAAGTTATTTTTGATTGATGCCCACGCGCTGTGTTACCGCTCATTTTTCGCCATCAAGGGGCTTGCCACGAGCAAAGGCCAGGGGACCAACGCCATTTACGGGTTTGTGAACACCCTGCGCAAGATTTTACGCGAATACAAGCCCGATTACATGGCCGTCTGTTTCGATTCCAAAGAGAAAACGCACCGGCAGGAGAAATTCAACGCCTACAAGATCCAGCGGCCGGTCATGCCCCGGGATCTCATTGACCAGATGCCGGTCATCAAGGACGTCGTGGCGGCGCATAACCTGGCCGTGTTTGAGTGTCCCGGGTTCGAGGCGGATGATATCATCGCCACGGTCGTCCGGCGCCTGGGTAAAGAAAAACTCCAGGTCGTCATCGTCAGCGACGACAAGGACATGTATCAACTGGCGGACCCGCACACGACGTTTTTCAGCACGCGCAAAGATATGATGGTTACGGAGAAAGAATTAAAGGAAACCCTGGGGTTTGACCCCACCCGCATGACGGATTTCATCGCCCTGGCCGGGGACCAGTCGGACAATATCCCCGGCGTCAACGGCATAGGGGAGGTGACCGCGCGCCGGCTCATTACCCGCTACGGGACGCTGGAGAATATCCTGGAACATCTCGATGAGATCACGCCGGCCAAACTGCGCGAAAAATTGCAAAACAGCCGCCAGGAGGCCGTCTTAAGCAAAGAGCTGGCCGTCCTCACCGAGGAAGTCCCGCTGCGGATCGAGCTGGATCAATTGAAAGTCCGTCCGCCGCAGACAGAACATTTGAAAACGCTGTTCCAGGAACTGGAATTCCATAAATTCGCCCGGGAACTGGCGGGGCCGGAATCATCCGAAGATGCCGCGGCGCTTCAGACAACGTATACTTCCCGGGACATCCCCGAGGTTATTGCCGCGGCGCAAAAACAGGGGCGTTGTGTCGTTCTGCCGGATTTTCAGGTGGACGAAAATGATGCCCTCCTTTATAACGGCATCGTCATCGCCGTTGACCCCGGGCAGGCGCTCGTCGTCCCTGTCGAGAGAATCGGGGAATGGAAAGAACTTTTGGAAAGCCAGGCCGTTTTAAAAATCACGTATAACCTCAAAGAGCTGATTAAAATCCTGAACAGCGCTGGGCTTTCGCCGGAAAAAGAGGCCTTTGACGTGCTTCTGGCCGGCTATCTCTGCGGCGCCGCGCAAGGGTCGTTGGATCTCGACGCCCTGGCCTGGACATACCTGAAGAAAACCGTTCCGCCGGACATGCCCGCGGGCCGTCGGGCGGCGCTTTTGGCCGAACTTTATCCGGCCGTGGCCAAAGACCTGCACGAGAAATCGCTGGCCCAACTGCTCGATAAGATCGAAACCCCGCTCGCGTATGTGCTCGCGGACATGGAAAATTGCGGGGTAAAACTGGACATAGAATTGTTAAACGGCCTTTCCAAGGAATGCGAGAGAAAAATCCAGGACTTGACTGGAAAATTATATTCGCTGGCCGGGGAGGAGTTCAACCTGAATTCGCCCAAACAGCTGGGCCATGTCTTGTTTGAACGGCTGAAGTTACCCACCGTCAAAAAAACAAAGACAGGGTTTTCCACCAATGAAGAAGTGCTGACCATCCTGGCGGCACAGCACGAATTCCCGGCGCTTGTCCTGGAATACCGCCAGCTGGCCAAGTTGAAATCGACCTATATCGACGCGCTGCCCCGGCTGGTCAACCCCGCCACGGGTCGTGTCCACGCGCAGTTTAACCAGACCGGACCGGAGACCGGGCGATTGAGTTCCAGCCGGCCGAATCTGCAGAACATCCCGGTGCGCACCGAACTGGGCCGCCAGATCCGCAAGGCCGTCGTCGCGCTGGCCAAAGACCACGTCCTTGTCTCGGCGGATTACTCCCAGGTGGAACTGCGTATCCTGGCGCACATTTCCAAAGACGAGGACCTGATGAAGGCCTTCGAAGAGGACCAGGACATCCATTCCTACACGGCGTCCCTGATCTTCGACGTGCCGGAAAAAAATGTGACGCCGCAGATGCGCGACTCGGCCAAGCGCGTGAACTTCGGCATTATTTACGGGATGAGCGCCTTCGGCCTGGCCAAAGACCTGGGGATATCCCAGCAGGAAGCCCAGGAATTCATCGACCGGTATTTCCTGCGCTACCCGAAGGTCAAACTGGTCATGGAAAAAAATATCGAGGGATGCCGGCAGCGCGGGTTCGTCACGACGCTTTTAAACCGCCGGCGTTATATCCCGCAGATCAGCAGCCCCAACGACTCGATGCGCCAGTTCGCCGAGCGCCAGGCGATCAATACGCCCGTGCAGGGGTCGGCGGCCGACTTGATCAAACTGGCCATGGTCGACATCCACGGCGAGCTTAAAAAAAGAAACTCCGGCGCGAAGATCCTCATTTCCGTCCACGACGAACTTGTCCTGGACGTCCCCAAAACAGAAGAACACGAGATCGCCGAGCTCGTCCGCCGGCGGATGGAACATTCGCTGGAATTGTCCGTGCCGGTCCGGGTCAGCGTGAAGGCCGGGCCCAACTGGCTGGAGATGAAAGAAATCTGACATGCACATTACGTTTTGCGCCGCGGAAGCGGTCCCCTTCGCCCAGACAGGAGGGCTGGGCGATGTCTGCGGGTCGTTGCCCCTGGCCCTTGAAAAAAAAGGCGTAGGCACGACGATCTTTATGCCGCGTTACAAATCCATAGACCGGCAGAAGTTCGGGATAACGCCGATCGACGAGCATACCTCCAAAGGGGTATTAGGAAAAAACATCGACGTCTATTTTATCGAGCACGAGTTCTTCGGCGGCCGGGAAGGGATCTACGGCGACGGCCACGGCGACTACCACGACAACCTGGAGCGCTTCCAGTTTCTTTGCGATCAGACGTTAAAAACAATTGAAAAACAACGGCTTAAAACGGACATCATCCACTGCCACGACTGGCACACGGCGCTTGTCCCGGTCTATGGAAAGGAACACTACCGTCAAAGTTCTTTGGCAACGGTCAAACACATGCTGACGATCCATAACCTGGCCCACCAGGGGGTCTTCCGCAAGGACAAGTTCCCGAAGCTGCATCTGCGCAAGGAGCTGTTCAGCACGCACGGGCTGGAATTTTTCGACCAGATCAATTTCCTTAAAGGCGGCATCATTTTCAGCGACGAGGTCACGACCGTCAGCAAGCAATACGCCCGGGAGATCCTCACCCAAGAGTTCGGCTGCGGGCTTGAAGACGTAATACGTTCGCGGCCCGGTGAGGTCGACGGCATTTTAAACGGCATCAATGACGACCTCTGGGACCCGGCGACGGACCCTTTGATCGCGCGGACATACACCGCCCGGAGCGTCGCCGCGGGCAAGGCGGCCAACAAAAAGAAGCTGCAGGAGCTGCTCCACCTGCCGCAGCGCGACGACGTCCCGGTCTTCAGTTTTGTGAGCCGCCTGGTCCATCAAAAAGGAGTGGACATCATCCTCGAGGCCCTGGAGGAGATCCTCACGATGAACGTGCAGGTCGTGGTCCTCGGCGCGGGGGAAACGCGTTATCAAAAACAGGTCCACGCGTTCGCGGAAAAATATCCCCAGCGGCTGTGGGCAAAGTTCCATTTCGACGACGCCCTCGCGCACCAGGTCTACGCGGGGTCCGACTGGTTTTTGATGCCCTCGCGGTTTGAGCCCTGCGGGTTGAGCCAGATGATCAGTTTCCGCTACGGGACTATTCCCCTCGCGTTCAAGACCGGAGGGCTCGTGGACACGGTGGTCCCGTTTGACCCGACGAGCCGGGAGGGCAACGGTGTGTTGTTCGAACATTTCACGAAAACGCACTTTCTGCACGCGTTTCAAAAAGCCGTGGACCTGTTTTACGACCGGCATCTCTTCGACCGCCTGCGCCAGAACGCGATGGCCGCCGATTTCTCCTGGGAGCACGCGGCGGAAGAATACATAAAGGTTTACCAATGCTTGTTGTCGGCTTGACGGGGAGTCTGGCCACCGGGAAATCGACCGTGGCCGCGATGTTCGCCGCGCTCGGGGCGAAGGTCGTCGACAGCGACCGGACCGTGCATGGGTTGCTGAAACAAGGCGGCGGTTGTTATCAGCCGCTGATAAAAGCGTTCGGACCGCAGGTCATCGGCAAAAGCGGTATCGACCGTAATAAATTAGCAGGGATCGTATTCCATGACAGGCGCCGGTTAAAACGGCTGGAAAAAATCATCCACCCGAAGGTGCGCGCCGCCGTTCAAACAAGACTGGCGGCCTTGAAAAAAAGCGGCTTTCATGGAATCGTCGTCATCGAGGTCCCGTTACTCTTTGAAGCCGGGTTCAACCGGTGGATGGACACGTCCATCGTTGTTACCTCCGGCAGGGCCAGACAGCTGGAACGCGCCGTCGGCCGCTTAAAACTTACACGTACGCAAGCGCTGCGTCGTATCAGCGCGCAGATGC
>JACRHQ010000184.1 GCA_016217585.1 Candidatus Omnitrophota bacterium
CAACACAACTTATTGAACTGTAATGAGTTAAAGGGGCTTAAGGCGTTGCCGAAGATTATAAGCAACGCATTGCAACGCTTAACAGCGTCGAGAAGTTTTAGAGATTATGTGTCAAAAAAGTATTTTTTAACAAAGTACTTAAACAAGAGTAAGGAGGAGGCAAGTTATGGCTTCAGGTATTTCCGAGAACGCCCTCAAAGTTTTGGAAAAACGATATCTTAAAAAGGATGATACCGGCCGCGTCGTCGAGACGCCGGACGAGATGTTCCGTCGCGTGGCCGGCACGATCGCGGCGGTCGACAAGGACTACGGCGCGCCCGCCGGGACGACCCGGAGCCTTGAGGACGAATTTTACCGGGCCATGCGCGGCCTTGAGTTCATGCCGAACTCCCCGACGCTGATGAACGCGGGCCGGCCGCTGGGACAGCTCAGCGCCTGTTTCGTCCTCCCCATTGAAGATTCCATGGAATCCATTTTCGAGACGCTCAAGACGACGGCGATCATCCACAAGACCGGCGGCGGCACAGGTTTTTCGTTTTCTCATCTGCGCGAGAAGAATTCCATCGTCCAGAAAACGGGCGGCGTGGCCTCCGGCCCCATTTCGTTCATGAAAGTCTTCGACGGGGCCACCCAGGCGGTCAAGCAGGGCGGGACCCGCCGCGGGGCGAACATGGGCATCCTGCGGGTCGACCATCCGGACATTGAGGAATTCATCACCTGCAAGCAAAAGGACAAGGAAATCAGCAACTTCAACATCTCGGTCGCCCTGACGGAGAAATTCTGGAAGGCGCTGGGAAACGAAGAAGATTACGACCTGGTCTCCCCTTATTCCGGCAAGGTGGTCAGGAAAGTGAACAGCAAATATATCTTTGATCTTATCATCGACAGCGCGCACCGTAACGGCGAACCGGGTCTGATCTTTATCGACCGGATGAACGAGTATAACCCCACGATCCGGCTGGGGGAGTACGAGGCGACGAACCCCTGCGGCGAACAGGTGCTTTTGCCCTACGAGAGCTGCAACCTCGGGTCGATCAACCTGCTGCGGATGGTCAAGAGATCGCCGGAGGGCGCCCGCGAGGTCGACTGGGACAAGCTCCAGAAAACGGTCAGGATGGCGGTGCATTTTCTCGACAACGTCATCGACGCCAACCGCCACCCCGTCGCGCAGATCGAGCAGAAGACAAAGTTGACCCGCAAGATCGGCCTGGGGGTCATGGGCTGGGCGTCGATGCTGGCGCGGCTCGGTGTCCCTTACAATTCGGAGAAAGCGCTGGACCTGGCCGGGCAGGTCATGTCGTTTGTCCTGACGGAGGCGCGTCTGAAATCGCTGGAGCTGGCGCAGGGGAAGGGGGTTTTCCCGGCTTTCGACGAGAGCATCTTCGCCGACAAAGGGGGCAAGCAGCGTTTCCGCAACGCCACGCTGACCACCATCGCCCCGACGGGGACCATCAGCATCATCGCCGGGCCGTGCTCTTCCGGCATCGAACCGATCTTTTCGGTCTGTTATTACCGCAACGTCATGGACAACACGAAGCTTGTGGAGACCGACCCCGTTTTCGAGGAGGTCGCCCGCGAACGCGGTTTTTACAGCGAAACTCTGATGCAGGAGATCGCCGACGCCGGGTCGATCGGGAATATCAAGGAAATCCCGCAGGACGTCAAGGACGCGTTTGTCTGCGCGCACGACATCGCGCCCGACTGGCACGTGCGCATGCAGGCCGCCTTCCAGCAGTTCACGGACAACGCCGTCTCCAAGACGATCAATTTCCCGCATGAGGCGAGCAAAGACGACGTGGCCAAGGCCTACACGCTGGCGTATGAGCTGGGATGCAAGGGGATCACGGTCTACCGCGACGGCAGCCGCGAGGACCAGGTACTCAACATCACCAGGAAAGAGCCCGGCACGGCGCAGGCCCAGGCCCCGGACGGGAAAAGTCTTTCTGAAGGCCCTCTTTTCGGCCATATCGAGCCGCGTCCGCGTCCCGAGGTGATGGCGGGGGTAACTTCGAAAGTCACCACCGGTTGCGGCAACCTGTACGTCACGGTCAACAGCGACGAGCACAACGACCCGTTCGAATTGTTCACCCAGATGGGAAAAGCGGGCGGCTGCGCGGCCAGCCAGCTGGAGGCCCTCGGCCGCCTGATCTCCCTGGGGCTGCGCTCGGGGATCGACACCAAAGAGATTATGGAACAGCTCCACGGCATCCGCTGTCCGGTGCCGGCGTGGAACAAGGGAAGACGCGTCCTCTCCTGCGCGGACGCGATCGCGCAGGTGCTGGAAGAGATTTTTAAACGCGAGCAGGCGGCGATCGCGGCCGAGCAAAAGGCGTTGGCCTCGATGGGCGGGGACGGTCTGTCGGCCGCCGGCGTCCCGCCACCGGGCGGGATAAAGCCGCGGTTGAACATGGTCGGGGTGTGCCCTGATTGCGGCAACCCTTTGCACCATGAGGAAGGCTGCCTGAAGTGTTACGGCTGCGGCTACTCGCGCTGCTGAAGTTCAGGCAGGCCGGTTTTCCGGACGAGGGATGGGTCAAAGGACAGGTTGCTTGAGGGCAATAAAGTAACCTGTCCTTTTTTCTTGTCCTGTTTCATCAGACAATTGTATAATGAACAGCGGCGGTTAGATCCGGAAGGCAATGAGATGGTTATACCAGCGGAGATTATCAAAATTTCGGACACGGTCTGGGAGCTCCCGGTAACTTTTCGCCGGGGCATGCGGGTGCCGGCGCGCATCTACGCCAGTGAAAAATTGCTCAAGGACATGGATGCGGCCGTCTTCGAGCAGGCGGCCAACGTGGCCAAACTTCCCGGCATCCTCAAGTACGCGTACTGCATGCCCGACGGGCACTGGGGCTACGGCTTTCCCATCGGCGGGGTGGCGGCGATGGACACAGAGACCGGCGTCATTTCCCCGGGCGGCATCGGGTTCGACATCAACTGCGGCATGCGTTTGGTTTCAACCAATCTTGCCTATGAGCAAGCGCAACCTCACCTCACGGATCTGGTGGACCGGCTTTTCCAGCAAATCCCCTGCGGCGTGGGCGGTAAAGGGTTCGTCAAAATTTCCAAAAATGAATTCAAACGCGTCGTCGAACAGGGCGCGCCGTGGTGTGTCGCGCAGGGCTACGGCTGGCAGGAAGACCTGGAACGCACCGAGGAAGGCGGATGCATGGCCGGGGCGGACGTCTCCAAAGTCAGCGAATACGCCGTTGACCGCGGCTACCACCAGCTGGGGACCCTGGGCTCGGGCAACCATTACCTCGAGATCCAGGTCGCCAAACCCGGGAACATTTTTGACAAAGAGCTGGCCGCGCGGTTCGGGATCACCAAACCCGACCAGATCGTCGTGATGTTCCATTGCGGCAGCCGCGGGTTCGGGCACCAGGTCGCCACGGATTATCTGCAGATCTTTTTGAAGGTCATGAAAAGTAAATACGGCCTCGACGTGGAAGACCGCGAACTCGCCTGCGCGCCGTTCAATTCTCCCGAGGGCCAGGATTATTTCAAGGCCATGAAATGCGCGGTCAATATGGCCTTCGCCAACCGGCAGGTCATTTTGCACCGGATCCGGGAGGTGTTCGCGGAAATTTTCGGGAAAACGCCGCAGGAATTGGGCATGCACCAGATCTACGACGTGGCGCATAATATCGCCAAGCTCGAAGAGCACGCGATCGACGGTGAAAAGAAGAAAGTGCTTGTCCATCGCAAAGGTTCCACGCGTGCCTTCGGTCCCGGAATGCGAGGCATCCCCGGCATTTACCAAAAGACCGGACAGCCGGTCATTATCGGCGGCAGCATGGAAACGGGCTCCTATTTGTTGGCTGGCGTGGAGGGAAGCAAGGAGACGTTTTGCTCGACGGCGCACGGCAGCGGCCGGACCATGAGCCGGCGCAAGGCCAGAGAAATGTTTCAGGGGAGAAAACTTCAGGACGACATGCGCGCGCGGGGAATTTACGTGCACACCGCGTCTTACGCCGGCCTCGCCGAAGAGGCCGGTCCGGCGTATAAAAGTATCGATGATGTCACCACCGCCACCGAAGAGGCCGGCATCAGCCGCCGCGTGGCGCGCTTCGTGCCGATTGGAAACGTAAATGGATAATTCTAGGGGTCCAGGGGCCGGGGTCAAGGAACCAGTGAAAATCCTGGACCTTGGATCCCGGACCCTGGCTACTTGACCCAGTATGCCATACCACTATCTTAATGAAGTCGCCACCGCCGATATCGCCTTCGAGGCTTACGGAGAATCGAAAGAAGAGATGTTTATCGCCGCCGCCGACGCGCTGATGAACGTCATGGTCGAGGACCTGGGGACGATTAAGGAGAGGGTGTGGAGGGAAGTTTCGGCAGAGGCGGAAAACGCGGAGATGCTTTTATTCCGGTTTTTGCAGGAGTTTATTTATTACAAGGATGCCGAGCAGCTTTTGCTGCGGGCCGCGCGGCTGCGGTTCAAGGAACAAAATGGCGCGTGGACGGTGACTGCGCGGGCGTACGGCGAAACGCTGGATCCCCAAAAGCATCCGCTGAACGTCGACGTCAAAGCGGTCACCATGCATCAGTTCGCGGTGAGCGAACACCAGGGGCAGTGGAAGGCGCGAGTGGTGTTAGATATTTAAATTACGAGCAGGTTGGAAAAGGTTGGAAGAGGTTAAGAAGTTGCGAAAAGTCAAGAAAACGAAACATCATCGTAACCTCATAACATCTTGCAACATATTTCAACTTTTTGAAACCTGTTCTAACCTTAAGTCGAGGTACTTATGAAATTGTACATCGGCACAAGCGGTTACACATATCCCCACTGGGGCAACGGCGTTTTTTATCATAAAGATCTCAAGCAGGACCAATGGCTCGAATTCTACGGCCGGCAGTTTAACGCCGTCGAGTTAAGTGGCACCTTCCACCAGATCCCCGATACCGCGATGGCCAACGCCTGGCTGCGGGCCACCC
>JACRHQ010000185.1 GCA_016217585.1 Candidatus Omnitrophota bacterium
ACGACGTCACGCATCCTGTCCCGGACAATACCGGGTATATCACCGAAGGGCAGTTTTATTTACGCGGCGGGTGCATTGAACCGTTCGGCAGTTTGAGCCGCTTAAAGCAACAGGTCAACGACAAGACGCGCTCCGACCACCGCGCGATCATGGACCGGATGATCCAGCTTTTCGCGGATTACCGCGGCACCCTGGAGAAGCGTTCAATGGGTTTCCAGATGAGCGCGTGGGACGGAAAACTTTTGAAGTACGGCAAACGGTTTGAGGCGGAGCTGATGGACCTTTCCGTGAACATCCCGCTGGAGCAGGCGCTGGATGCCGGCTGGAGGATCCTGGCGGATACGTTCGAGGCGCCGGAGACGGGGATCAAAGACGCGTTGATCAAGCAATACTGGCCGGTGAAAGCGGAAGCGAAATAATAATCGTATTTCGTATTTCGACGAGATACGGGATACGAGCGACGAGATACGACCAATGGCTAAAGTCAAGCTCACCAAAGGCGAACTCAAACGCCAGCGCGACAGCCTCAAGCAATACCGCCATTATCTGCCGACGCTGCTTCTGAAAAAACAGCAGCTGCAGATCAAGATCCTGGAGGCGCGCAAGCTTATGGCCGAGCGGGGGTTCGTTTTAAACAAGAAAAACGAGGAGATTGAACGGTGGGCGGGATTATTAGCAGATCGTTCCGTCGACATCCGCGCCTGGGTCAAGCCGCAGGATGTCTCGATCAATACCGTCAACATCGCCGGGGCCAATGTCCCCGTCTTTGACAACATCCATTTCCCCCAGGTCGAATATGACCTTTACTCGACGCCGTTCTGGGTCGACCGGGCCCTTGAGGAGCTCCGTTTGATGGTGACGCTCCTGGCGGAGATCACGGTGATCAAAAGAAGCATCGCAGTCCTCGAGCAGGAGCTGCGCATAACGACCCAGCGGGTCAATCTTTTTGAGAAAGTCAAGATCCCCGAGTGCCAGGAGAGCATCCGCCGCATCGGTATTTACCTCGGCGACCAGCAGGCCAACGCGGTGGGGGTGAGCAAAGTGGCGAAGAAGAAGATCGAAGTCCGCGACTTGGAACTGACGGTTGTTTAGATAATTTTAGGTGATCCGGATATCCTGATAACCGGATGTCCCAGTCACGGATAACCAGATACCCGGGCATTAATTTTCTAGCACGAGAAATATTATGATCGTCCCCATGAAGAAAATCCATGTCATTGTCCAGAAAAAGGACATTGTCCCCGCGCTGGAGAGCCTGCGTGAGCTGGGGATCGTGCACGTCGAGCACCAGGAAGAACTTTCCGGCTATCAGCTCGAGGAGCGCCGGGAAGAGGTCGAGGTTTTGAAGCAGGCCCTGGATATTCTCCAGCGCGTTGAAGGCGACTCCAGCGTGCCGCAGCAAGAGGTCCGGGACTGGACGGACACCGTCAACGAAATCCTGGAATTGTGGGCTGAAAGCGAGCACTGCAAAGAAAGCGTGGCCCGGCGCAGTATCCAGATCCGCCAGTGGCAGCCCTGGGGGGATTTTGACCCTGAAGATATCCTGGAATTGGCGCGGCGCGGGGTCTATGTGCAGTTGTGCGAAGTGCCGGTGAAGGGAAAAATCAATGTCCCGCCGGGTGTTGTCCTGGAAGAGATTTCTGTCGCCTCCGGCGTCCGCCGATGCGTGGCCCTCGCGCCTGCAAAAATCGATCTTCCCTTCCAGATGGTTACGCCGCCGCCCTTGAGCCTCAGCCGGATGGAAAATATGCAGCTTGAGGAAAAGACCAAAGCCCGGCAGGCGCAGATGAAAATTGCCCGGCTCCGGTGTTATGAGCGCTCATTCCAGGAGATCCTTGTCGAGCGCGAGAATGTCTTGCAGTTTGAAGAGGTGCAAAAGGGGATGCGCGAAGAGCAGGAAATGGCTTTGCTCAAAGGTTATTGCCCCATCGATGCCTGCGCGGCCCTTGCCGCAACGGCCCGGCACCAGCAGTGGGGGGTCCTGATGGAAGACCCGTCTGCGGAGGACAGGGTCCCGACGCTTCTTAAAAATCCCAAAGGGATAAGGCTTATCAAGCCGGTTTTTGATTTTATGAGCATCATCCCCGGATACCGTGAGGCCGACGTCAGCTTCTGTTTTCTGTTTTTCTTTTCTATTTTTTTCGGGATGTTGATCGGCGACGCGGGGTACGGCCTGGTTTTTTTGTCGTCGGCTTTTTTATTGCATCGGAAGATGAGGGGCAAAACTTCCGACCCAACCGCTTTTTACCTGGTTTACGTTTTAAGCGGCTGCGCGATTGTCTGGGGGTTCCTGACGGGGACATTCTTCGGCGTTTCACTTTTCGGGAAGTTTGTCAGGCCCATGGTCCCGTGGCTGGGCAATGAGGACAACGTCAAACTGTTGTGTTTTATTATCGGGGCCGTCCATTTGACCATCGCCCATGTCTGGAGGGGCTTGAGGAAGCTGCCTTCGCTGTTGGTCCTCTCCGACGCAGGGTGGATCGCGATCGTCTGGGGCGCGTTCTTTTATGCCCAGCAGTTTATCCTCGACAAGCCGATCCCTCCCTTCGTCAACCCCATGGGATACGTCGCCTTCGTGACCATTGTCTTGTTCAGCCAGTCTTTCCAGGACATCCTCAAGGACGTGACGGGGTTCGCCATCGGCATCATGCTGACGGTTTTGTCTGTTGTGAGCACATTGATCGACGTCATTTCCTATATCCGGCTTTTTGCCGTCGGGACAGCCGGGGTAACGCTTGCGGAGGCGTTCAACCATATGGCCCTGGGCACGGGGTTCCATAATCTTTTGTTGGGGATAGGGGCTATCGGCATATTATTGATCGGGCATTCCTTAAATATCATTTTGGGCGTACTGGCAATTATGGTCCATGGTCTGCGTCTGAACATCCTGGAATTTTCCGGTCATTTAAGTCTGGAATGGAGCGGGATCGAATACAGCCCTTTTCAACGGGCCGTTAAGGAGAAAGCTTAATCTGGGAAGAGGTCATTTTTAAAGGAGGAGAGGAAAATGGAAACAACGGGACTCATCGTTCAGTTTAAAGATTTGGGTGTCGCCGCCGTGCTGGCGTTTGCCGCCGCCGGCTCTTGCCTGGGAGTGAGGGCCGCCGGGTTGGCCGCCGTCGGAGCCTGGGAAAAAGGTTTTATCCGCAACAAGCCGGCGCCTTTTATCCCTTTGCTGGCGTTTATCGGCGCGCCTTTGTCGCAGACCTTTTACGGGTTGATCCTGATGAACAAGATCGCGGAGGTCATCAGCAAGGGAAGTTATTTCTGGTTCGTGGGCGCCCTGGCCGGCACCGTGATCGGGTTGAGCGCGTATGTCCAGGGGCTGATCGGGGCGGCGGCGGCGGATGCCATGGGCGAATCCGAAAAAGGGTTCACCAATTATATCGCGGCGCTGGGTATTATCGAATCGGTCGCGATCTTCGTCATGGTCTTTACGCTGGGCTTGATCGGGAAGATGACGGGTTGACAGCTTCGGGCGGTTAGCTCAGCTGGTTAGAGCATCTGATTTACATTCAGAAGGCCGAGGGTTCGATCCCTTCACCGCCCAGTCTTGCTTGAAGGAACAAATTTCTTTACAAATATTCTTTTCGATATTAAAGTATATTTCAAATTTTTGGGGCCGTAGTGTAGCCTGGTTAACATGTCAGCTTGTCACGCTGAAGATCGCGGGTTCAACTCCCGTCGGCCCCGTCAGTCTTCCATATGCAAAAAAGCTTCTACCCGAAAGGGCGAAGCTTTTTTGTCTTTATGCAGAGAAGACTGGCGGGCGTCCTTTAAGGTCTCCTGACCTTAAAGGGCCCCGCCATTTTGCTTTCTCTTTAACACCCGCACCCCGTGGTTCCACGCCCAGCCGGGTTCGTTGACCCAATCTCCGAACTGCGCGACTGTCGTGAAATTCTTGTCGATGTATGCCCCGATCAGAGGACAATAGGTCTTCCCCAAAATACCCAGGATGTATTCTTCGGTCGCGTGCTGGCGGCTGGAGAGAACGATCCAGTTGACCTTGTTTTTTTCAAGTTCAGCGAGGACCTCCTTTTCCTGTTCCGGCGGGACCTTGATGTGGTCGAAGAAAATGAGCTGGCGCGTGGGGCTGACCTTGTCGGCCAGGAAATAATACAGCGGGTCGTAAGGCAAGGCGAAAAACAATTCGTCCTTGCGAAGGTTCGTCTCAAGGAAAGAAACGGTCTGCGTGACCGTTTGTATCCAGGGGGCGGGGTTGCCCAGGAAGACTTTGCCGCGTCCTGCGTCCAGATATTGAGAAGGCGTCTTGACCATTTTTAGCGCGAACTGCGCGTTCAGGGTAGTCAGGCCCAAAACAACCAGCAGTATGCCGCAGAGAAAACCGCGGATGCCCTTGTTCAGGTCCCGCGTGCCGATGCTTAAGAAAAGGAACATCAGAAGATACGCGAAAGGCTTGGCCCAAAGCGAGCGGTAGAAAATCCCGCTGAGCAGGAATTCGTGGACGTTGACGATGTAAAAAAGCGCCAGCAGTCCGACGGCGGTCAACAGGCGCGTTTTTTCTTGCGGGCCGATTTGGGAGGACGCCAGCCGGCGCGCGGACCGGACCATCACACCGACCATCAAAAGAGCAAACAGGAAGCTTTGCCAGCCGGCCAGGATATTGGCCAGGATGGATTTTGTCAACAGCCCTGCGCCGGTTGCGACGGGAATGTTGTACGGCTGGTCGCCGCCCAAATAGGGCAGGCATTGGCGGACCGCGTAGGCGGGCAGCCCGCGCAACAACCACCAGTAAATAACGCCGATAACGGCGGGCAGGACAAGCGCGGTCAGATAGAAGTTTTTTTCCCCGCGGGCGCGGGTCGCTGGATTTTTGCAGATGTGGTCGATCCCGGCGACGGCGGCCAGCAGGCAGAAGAGCCCGGTCCCGCCGAAATTCAGTTTCACCAGACTTAAAAGAAACACCACGCCAAGACCCAGGTAAGGCAGAAAGGCGCGCGGGCGCGCGAGGTATTGAAAGATCACAAAGGTCAAGGCCAGCAGCAGCGTCGTGCCGCCGATGTGATTGTAGGTGATGAAAATATCCGGCGGGAAAACGAGGAACCACAACGCGCCGGTAAAGGCGAGCGCGCCGGAAACGGAAAGTGTCGTCAGCGTCCCGTAGATAAACAAAGCGCTCACCAGGTTCAATAGCGCCTTGCCCGTTAACAGCGCCGGGACGTGGACACCCAGGGATTTGAAGAAGAAGGCGTAGTACCAAGGCATCAGCGGCCCGTACACCCACCAGTAATCGCGGTAAGGCAGGTGCCCTTTGAGGGTTACCTGCGCGGCGTATAAATCGCGGCCGTGGTCGCCGGTCGCCATGATCGATTGATAATCCAGAAAGGGGTAAAGAATGAATATCCCGGCGAAAAGGGTGAGAAAAAAGAACATCTGGTTTTTCGATTCAGGCGTCACTATAAAAATTATAGAGGATTTTGGGCGAAGTCCTACCCTTTTTTTATCTGTTTTGGCGCTTTGGAGGGAGCAATCCAGAGTGCTTCACAAACTGGAGATTGTTTGATAAGATTAGTGTCTCGTTTAGGGGTTACGGTAACGATGCCCGTATCGGTAACGGTTATGTTGTTCGTCTTTTTTGCCGCAACCCTAACCCAATGACGAAACGGGCCTCGTAACCATTACCGTTTGACAATTTTTAACAAGGGAGAACAAATGGCTACAATAGAAGACTTTCGTAAAATTGAACTCGTTGTCGCGCAGATCAAAGAAGTCAAGGAACACCCCAACGCCGACCGGCTTTACGTGATTAAAGTCGACACGGGCAAAGAGGAGCGTCAGGTCGTCGCCGGCATTCGCGCATCTTACCCGAAGGAAAATCTCGTCGGGAGACGCGTTATCCTGGTCAACAACCTGGACCCGGCCACCATCCGCGGCGAAGAGTCCCGCGGGATGATCCTGGCGGCTTCGGATGAGCAGGGGATCTCGGTTTTGTCGCCGGACCGGGAAGTCGCATTAGGAAGTATAGAAAAGTGAGAGGTAAGAGGTAAGAGGTAAGAGATAAGAGATAAGAAAAAATGATATTCTCAGATTTCCCACAATTAGTTCCGCAAAAAATTTGCCTTTCCTGCCAGGGCTGCTGCCGGTTCAAGGACGCGCGGAGTGTCTGGCGCCCGAAAGTGGCGCCCGCCGAGATTGAGGCCAATGAACACAAAGAAGACTTCACCGGGGCCCTGGGCGAGGACGGGTACATCAAGACCGTACAAGAGCAGGGGCAGAACCGCTGTGCCTTCCTGAATTTAGGGACCAACCAATGCGGCATTTATACCGGCCGGCCCTTTGAATGCCGGCTGTACCCGTTTTTATTGACGGGAAAAGAAGGCAATATTGTCGTGAGCGTGCATTTGAGCTGCTCGTATGTCCAGCAAAACCGTTATACGGTGGAATTCGAGTGTTATCTGGCCGTTCTCCAGGGGTATCTTTTTCGGGAAAAGAATTTTAATTTCTTCAGGAATAATCCGGCCATGCTGGGGGATTACAGCGGTTACAGCAGCGAGATCGAGGAGTTGTTCACGGTTGGTCCGAGGGAGAAGGATGTCTCCCGATGACGACGGCGCTGCTCGAGAGAAAGGAATTGGTCCAGCAATATTTGCGCGAGGCGCCGGGGCAACTCTCGAGTTTTTCCTTCGTTAATATCTTCACGTGGCAGGAATTTTTCCAGTTCGAGCTTGAGACAATCGACGGGAACCTGTGCGTCTTCGCGCGCCACGAGGCCGGGACATTTCTTTATTTGCCGCCGCTGGGCAAGGATGTGTCCGCGAAAACAATTCAAACTTGTTTCGAGCGAATGGACAAGGCCAACCGCAACAAAGGGGTCAGCCGCGTGGAAAACGTCCACGCGCACCAGCTGCCGCTTTTCCTCCCGCAGCCAAAGGCTCCCCGCGGGGAGGGAGCCTCTCGGCCGACGGATGAATTCTCCCATTACAACAAAGGCTACGAATACTGCTATTACCGCAAAGACCTTGCCGGCTTGACGGGGAATGCTTACAAGTCCAAGCGTTCCTCGTACAACCATTTTGTTAAAAACTACTCTTTTAAATATCTGCCGTACGAAGATTCAATGCTGGAAGATTGCGCGGCGCTTTACAAGGATTGGGCGCAGGGCCGCCGGCCGGCGTACG
>JACRHQ010000186.1 GCA_016217585.1 Candidatus Omnitrophota bacterium
AAAACAATCAAGTGCCACGGGCATGCCCGTGGGTATCTACTTTTTTAAGCCAGGTACCCACATATTCCATATCCAGTTTCCCGCCTTGCCGCAGAATAATCCCCCGGGCATCTTCCCGGTCACGAGGGCGGTCGCTAAGCAGTTTATGCAGCAAAAGGTCTTCCGCGAATTTTTTGATACCCGACGCTATAGGCTGAAAACCATGTTCACGTGCTTTTTTCAGGAATTGAGACAAGTTTTCCATCTTCAAGACAATATTCAAGTCAATATCCCGGGTCATCCGCGGTTCACTGTAGACGGAAACCGCAATCCCCCCTAAAACAGCATAATCAATGCGCGATTCCTTAAGAAATTTTGCCAGTCGACTTAATTGATATTTAAAAGAGCCCATTATTTTATGTCCTTGGCAAGGGAGTGAATCCCTGCAAGCGCTTCGATTTTTTCCAGGTTAAGGGTTGAATAATATTTGTTATCCGGAAGGTTTTGTCCGGATTGATAAAGATCGAGAAAAATAGCCAGCGATTCTTTTTCGCTCATCCGGCGCAGCGACTTCTTGTTATATCGGGTTTCGAATTCTCTTACTTTATCCCAGCGGTGATTATTCATGACAGCCTCTGTTTTTTTCTTTGCCTTTGGCAGGCCAGCGGCCGAGGCGGGCGTAATCGTCTTCGAGGCGCACGATGTCCTCTTCCGACAGTTCCCCCCCGTTGGCGCGCACCGCCACCTCGATAAAGACCAGCTTGTCCTTGCCGGTGTTGCCGATGCGGTGGACCGTCCCCGCCGGGACATCCACGACGTCCCCGGCGCCGACCTTTTTTTCCCGGCCGTCGATGACGACCAGCCCCCGGCCGCTGACGATGTTCCATTTCTCGGAACGCCAGGCGTGTTTCTGCAGGCTCAGGCGGGCGGCGGGGTTGACCTCGACGCGTTTGACCCACACGCCGGATTCCTGGAACAGCTTGATGTAATTGCCCCACGGCCGGGTGGTAAAATTGATCGTGATGTCCATTTTTTCTCCTATAAGTGTTTGAGGATCGCGTTGAGGACAATATGGGATTTCATTTCATCCCCCAGGATGCCGACGCGGATCTTCAGCCGGGCGGAACGTTCGGTGAAGGCCCGGATGTCGATCGAGCCTTTTTCCCCGTCGTCAAATTCAAACTTGATCCTGGCCACATGGCGGCGGATTTCGTCGGAACGTATGACGCATTTGACGTCTTTAAGCCCGTGCTGGCTGGCCTTGTGAAGGTCCGCGACGGTTTTGTCGAAATTTTGTTCGAGGCCGCCCTTGACCCAGGCCACCCCGCCGGCGCCGGCCGCGGCGCCGACCAGGAGAGGAACACAGCCCTGCGTAGTTACTAACGTGACGGATAGTAGAACCGCCAGGATTATCGAATTAAAGTATCGAGTCACCGCTCCCCTCCCGCTTTAAAGAATTTTTTTAATGCATCTGCCAACTGTCCCAGATCTTTTTTCGTGTGCATCCCGGAAACGAAAAAGGCCTCCAGGTCCGCCGGCGGCCAGTAGATGCCGGCGTGGAGCAGGTGCCGGAACAATTGGCCATAGCGTTCCCCTCCGGCGGCCGTCTGCGCGTCCGCGTAATTCAAGACAGGCTCTTTACGAAAGCGGATGCTCATCATCGATTTGTAATGGGAAAGATGCACGCCGATATTCTCCCGCGCGAAATGGCCGTTGATGTCACGGGCGAAATCTTCGCATTTCTGATTCAGCCGGCCATAAAACTTATGATTGAGAAGTCGTAACGCCGCTAACCCTGCCTTCATCACAACAGGGTTCCCGGAAAATGTCCCGGCCTGATACACGCCGCCCAAGGGACTTAAGCGCTTCATGATCTCCGCGCGGCCGCCGTAGGCGCCGACGGGAAAACCCCCGCCGATGATTTTGCCCAGACACGTCAGATCCGGCGTGATTCCCGCCTCGGCTTGGACGCATCCTGAACTTGTGCGAAAGCCGGTCATGATTTCATCGAAAATGAGGACAATGCCGTATTCTTTGGTCAATCCGCGAAGGGTTTTTAAAAATTCCGGCGCGGCCGGGATGACCCCCATATTGCCGGCAACCGGCTCGATGATCACACAGGCGATATTGTCCTTATGTTTGGTGAGTGTCTCCTTGAGCACGGCGGTATCATTATACGGAAGACTCAAGGTATTGTTGAGATGCGCCCGCGGGATCCCCAGGCTCGAGGACTCGGCCAGCATGGCCACACCGGAACCGGCCGCGGTCAAAAGATCGTCAAAATGCCCGTGGTAGCAGCCGTCGAACTTAACGAGCATGTCGCGGCCCGTGAACCCGCGGGCCAGGCGGATGGCGCTCATGGCCGCCTCGGTGCCGGAATTGACGAAACGGACAAGTTCCATCGACGGCACGCACCGCGTGATGTGTCCGGCGATCTCGATTTCCTCGCGGGTGGTCGTGCCGAAACTTGTTCCCTTTTCAACGGTTTTCTTCGCCGCCAGAATGACGTTGGGGTGCGCGTGGCCCAGGATGAGCGCCCCCCACGAAAGACAATAATCCGTATAGGCGTTGTTGTCGTAATCAAACAACCGGGCCCCGCGGCCGTATTTCATCACCAGAGGATGCCCGCCCACGCCGCGGAAGGAACGAACCGGGCTGTTGACCCCGCCGACGAGGACTTTTTCAGCCTGCTGGAAATATTCCTGGGAATGTTGGGTGCGCATGTTTTCAGGTCACCACGTCACAAAGCCACAAGGTCACAAGGTGACGTTTTTGCGGGTGACGGGTGACATGGTGACGTTGTGACTTTCATTACTTTATCCATTGCAAGGCGTCCTGCGCGTGGTAGCTGACAATGATTTTCGCCCCGGCGCGTTTGATGGACGTGAGGGTCTCCAGGACAACCGCTTTTTCATCGATCCAGTTTTTAGCGGCCGCCGCCTTGACCATGGAATATTCGCCGCTGACGTTATAGGCGGCGACGGGGACCGTCAGTTTTCGGCGCAAGAGCGCGATGACGTCCAGATACGCCAGGGCCGGCTTGACCATCACGATGTCCGCCCCCTCCGCCACGTCCTGTTCAGCTTCTTTCAACGCCTCGCGCTGGTTGGCCGGGTCCATCTGGTACGTCCGGCGGTCGCCGAAATTGGGCCTCGAATCCGCGGCCTCGCGGAAAGGGCCGTAATAGGCC
>JACRHQ010000020.1 GCA_016217585.1 Candidatus Omnitrophota bacterium
CTTTTGTGACGTTATACGTCGGGATAGGGAAGGTGAAGACCCTCCCCCGGGCGTCGCCTTCCAGCATCACTTCCAGAAAGGCCTTGTTAAACATTTCCTGTTCTTTCCCGAATTCCTTGTAGGTCGCGTCCTGGACCTTCCCGCCGATAATAACTCCCTGGTCCTGAAAATAGGAAGGCTGCTACAGGTCCATCGAGATGTTAGTAAAAGCCGTCTGGAACCCGACGCGGGTGGGGACATTGACGTTAAACACGAACTCCTGGAGGGCCTGCTTGACTTCCCTGTACGTCAACCCGTCGTAACGGATAAACGGCGCGAGGAGCGTGTCGAAGTTCGAGAACGCCTGGGCGCCGGCGGCCTCGCCCTGCAGGGTATAGAAGAAATTCACGATCTGCCCCAGGGCGCTGCGCAGGTGTTTGGCCGGGGCCGATTCCATCTTTCCGGAAACACCCTTGAACCCTTCCACCAGCAGGTCCTGCAGGTCCCAGCCCACGCAATAGACACTGACGAGCCCCAGGTCATGGATATGGAGGTCCCCGTCGCTGTAAGCTTCCTTGATCCCGCGCGGGTAAACCTTGTTGAGCCAGTAAACCTTGCTCACTTCGGAAGAGATGTAGTGGTTCAACCCCTGGAGCGAGAACGCCATATTGCTGTTCTCGTTGACCCGCCAGTCCTCCTTGTTCAGATAGCGGGTGACAAGGTCCGTGTTAAACTTGTTGGCGATCTCGCGCAGCTGGGCGTGCTGCTCGCGGTAAAGGATATAGGCTTTGGCGGTCTTGCGGTAGGGGGACGTGAGCAGGACCTCTTCGACGATGTCCTGGATTTCCTCGACGGATGGCGGATAGTTCTTAAGCAGTTGATGGAGAAGATTGACCGCGCGCATCGTTAATTTTTGGGCCGTTTCCCGGTTGAACTCGCCGGTGGCCTCCCCCGCCTTTTGAATAGCGCTGAGAATCTTGTCCGGGTTGAAAGATTCTTGTTCCCCGTTTCGCTTGATAACGTTGGTTAACGTCTTTGTTGCCTCATGCATCCTGCGCCTCCTATGTTATGAAAATTTTAGTCTGTGCTTCGCCCCGCATCCGCTGATGAGGGACTTCACCCTTCGGACATAGAAAGTTAACACGCCCTCAGGGTGATTTTGCTCCGCCTCTGCGGAGCAAAATCACCACTCCAAAGCACCCCCCGTCTGGTATTCCGTCACGCGGGTTTCAAAAAAATTCTTCTCTTTCTTCAAATCAATGACTTCGCTCATCCACGGGAACGGGTTGCCGGAGCCATACTGTTGAGAAAGGCGAAGCCTTTCGAAACGCCGATCGGCGAGATATTGGACGTATTCCTGCAAAAGGGCCTGATTAAGCCCCAGAATGCCGTCCTTCAGGCAGTCCTGGATGTAATTGAGCTCGAGCTTGACCGCGCGCTTGATAAAATCGATCATCTGCGCCCTGAATTCTTCGGTCCACACCGCCGGGTTCTCATCGACGATCGTGTTGATCAGTTCAATCCCGAAGTTCATGTGGATGCTCTCATCGCGCAGGATGTACTGGATCTGCTCGCAGGTGCCGGGGATACGGTTCTGCCGGCCGAAGGAAAGCATGGTGACGAACCCCCCGTAGAAAAAGATCCCCTCGGTAATGACGTAGAGCCCGATCATATTTTTAAGGAGCGTCTGCAGGCCTTCGGTTGTCCTGGTGTCGAGGTTGGGGTCCAGCACGCCGGCCGTACAGCTCATCGCGTGCTCGTCCTTGCGGTAGATCGTCTCCACCTCGCGGTACATGTTGAACATCTCCCCTTCATCGAGCGACAACGACTGCACGATGTACTGGAAGGCGTGGATGTGGATCGCCTCCTCAAAGGCCTGGCGTAAAAGATATTGCCGGCATTCGGGGTTGTCCACGCAGCGGTAGACGGCGAGGACAAGGTTGTTGCCGACGAGCGATTCGGCGGTCGCGAAAAAACCCAGCACGCGCTTGATGACACGGCGCTCCTGGTCGGTAAACGCCCCGGGGTCCTTCCACTGCTCGATGTCGCGCTGCATGGAGACTTCGGTGGGCATCCAGTTGTTGGCGCAGCCGTCGAGATAATAATGCCACGCCCCCTTATACTTGATTGGGACGAGCTGATTGCAATCGACCGTGCGGTCGTTGTTGATGACCTTCTTGTTATCGGCCGTGACCCGGCTGGAACTCATCCCGGGCAATGATGGTGCGCTGTCCATGACTTCCTCCTTACAAAATACTACTACTGACATGCTTCACAATCTTCCTTGAATTCCTTTGCCTTAACGGCCGGCGGGGGTGGCTGCGCGGCGGGCTGCGCCGGCGCGGCTTGCGTTGGCGTATCCACCACGCGGCCGGATTCATCACGCTCGCGGCGCCCGACGACGTTGCTGTATTTGGTGATGTCCAGCGTGCTTTTCTCGATACGGGTCGCGCCCATCGAACGCAGATAATAAGTGGTCTTCAATCCCTTTTCCCAGGCCATCAGATACATGTCGCTGACTTTCTGGCCGCTCGGTTTGGCCTGGTAAAGGTTCAGCGACTGGCCCATGTCGATCCATTTCTGCCGCCGGCTGGCCGCTTCAATGAGCCATTCATAATCGATCTCAAAGGCGGTGGCGTATTTGCGTTTTAACTCCGCCGGGATCCGGGCGATCTCCTGGACGCTCCCGTCGAAATACTTCAGGTCGTCGATCATCTCCTTGTCCCAGAGCCCGAGTTTCTTCAGGTCCTCCACGAGGAATTCGTTGACCACGGTAAACTCCCCGGAGAGGTTGCTTTTGACGAAGATGTTCTTATAGATCGGCTCGATGGATGCCGTGACGCCGACGATATTGCCGATAGTGGCGGTCGGGGCGATGGCCATGACCAGGCTGTTACGGATGCCGTGTCTTTTTAATTCCGCGCGCACCGGAGCCCAGTCCATCCGGCAGGTGCGGTCGATGTTCAGATACCCCCCGCGTTCTTCTTCCAGAAGCGCGAGCGTGTCGATGGGCAGAAGCCCCCGGTCCCACTTCGACCCGCGGTACGTCGAATAAGCCCCCCGTTCTTTGGCGAGCGCGATCGACGCCTGGATAGCATAATACGAAATGGCCTCCATACTCTCGTCGGCAAACGCGACCGCTTCCGGCGAGGCGTAGCTTAAGTCACGGATAAAAAGCGCGTCCTGGAACCCCATTAGTCCTAAGCCCACCGGACGGTGCTTTTGATTCGCGGTCTCCGCTTCTTTGGTCGGATAATAATTGATGTCCACCACGTTATCGAGCATGCGGACCGTCGTGTGGATGGTCTCCTTCAGTTTCGCGTGGTCGATCCCCGCCGGAGTCACGTGCGCGGCAAGGTTGACCGACCCCAGATTACAGACGGCGGTTTCCTCTTTGGAAGTGTTCAACAGGATTTCCGTGCACAAATTCGAGCTGTGGATGACACCGGCGTGGTCTTGCGGCGAGCGGACATTGGAGGGGTCTTTCCAGGTGATCCACGGGTGCCCCGTCTCAAAAAGCATGCTCAGGGTTTTGCGCCAGAGCTGCACGGCGGGAACGACCTTGCACTGTTTCATCTTGCCTTCGCGGGCGCGCTGCTCGTATTCGCAATAGTGACGTTCGAACTCCCGGCCGTAAATATGGTGCAGGTCCGGGACTTCGCTGGGGCTAAAAAGCGTCCACTCCCCGTTTTCCTTCACGCGCTTCATGAACAAATCCGGGATCCAGGCGGCGGTGTGCATGTCGTGCGTGCGGCGGCGTTCGTCGCCGGTATTCTTGCGCAGTTCGATGAAATCCTCAAAGTCCTGGTGCCAGATCTCCAGGTAAGCGCACATGGCGCCCTGACGTTTGCCGCCCTGGTTGACGGCCACCGCCGTGTCGTTGGCGACCTTCATAAACGGGATTACCCCCTGGCTGCGGCCGTTGGTCCCTTTGATCCGGGCGCCGAGCGCGCGCACGTTCGTCCAGTCGTTGCCGAGCCCGCCGCTCCACTTCGAGAGCATGGCGTCGTCCTGGATGCACTTGAAAATGTGGGAAAGGTCGTCTTCAATGGTCGTCAGGAAACAGGAAGAAAGCTGGGAATGCCGCGTGCCGGAATTAAACAGCGTCGGTGTGGAAGACGTAAAGCGAAACGTCGAGAGGACATCATAAAATTCCATCGCCTTCGCGTTTTTGGCCGCGCCCTCTTTCTTCGCGAGCCCCATGGCGACTCTCATCCAGAAAACCTGCGGCAGTTCAAGGCGTCTTTTGTCCCAATGGATAAAATACCGGTCATACAGCGTCTGCAGGCCCATGTAATGGAAAAGAAAATCCCGATTGGGTTTCAGGTAATGGCCCAGGGTCTTGAGGTCAAACTGCAAAAGGTCGGGGCTTAACAGCTCCAGCTCGACGGCGCGGTAGATGCAGGAGGCAAAATACGTCGCGTATTCCGTCCTCATCCGGTCAAAACTGACCTCCCGTCCCAGGGCCTCTTTATACAGATGAAGCAGAAGAAGCCTCGCCGCCACGAAAGTGTACTGCGGCTCTTTTTCCAGGAAAGCGCGCGCCGCCATGATCAGGGCGGTGGATATCTGTTCTTCGGTAATCCCGCTGTAGAAATTCTTCACCGCTTCCTGCAAGACCTCTTTGGCTGAAACATGGGCCAGCCCCTCGCAGCAGTCCGCGATGTGAAACCGGACATCCTCCAGCGGCAACGGCTCTTGCGTGCCGTCCCAGGAGATCTCCACGGGCTTTTCTCCCCGCTCCTGGACGCGCCGGACCCGGGAACGCTCCTCGCGGTAAGCGATATAGCGGTGGGCGATGTCGTGATACCCGGCCTTCACCAGGTTTTTTTCAACGAGGTCCTGGACCTCCTCGATGCCGACGCATTTGCCTTCGGGCCAGAGGGCGCGGATGTCATTGACCACTTCGACGGCGATCTGCCGGGCGCTTTCCAGCAAAGCCCCGGTCAGGATCCCGTTATTGTGGGCCCGGAAAGCCTTGGCGATGGCGAGGGTGATTTTCTCCGGTTTGAAGGACACCGCCTTGCCGTCGCGCTTGGTTATCGTGTACAACTCAAAAAGGATCCGGCGCGCCGCGTGCCGCTTGCGGTAGTTGACGTAGAATTCCGCCGTTTCCTTAAACCCGTTCTCGTAAAGCTGGCGGACGACCTCGTCCTGGATCTCCTCGACCGTCGCGTATTCTTTGTCCCGCAGGCGTTCGCGCAAAACGACAAAAACCCCCTGCGCCACACGCTCGACGTCACGGTTCATCTCGATGGACAGATCCACTTCGCGCGGCAGACCGGCCTGCTCTTTGAAGGCGTTGCCGATCGCTTTCTTCACGCGCAGCTCGTTGAAGGCGACGATCTGGCCGTTACGTTTCTGAACCTTCATTTCCAAATCGGGGGACACTTTGGCTGGAAGCATGCGGTCTATTCCTCCCTGGGATCAAAAAATTTTCAGATATACAATATCTTGAAGAAAATAACTGAATGACACAACATATAGTAGGCACGACAAACACTGAAGTCAAGCGGATTTTAGATTTTTCCTCTCGGGTAAATTCCTTCCTCAAACTTTATTTTATTTTTTGAAGTAAAGATTTGTACCGATTGCTCACCGCGCTCCAGTTGATCACGTTCCAGAACGCGGCAATGTAATCGGGACGGCGGTTTTGGTATTTCAGGTAATAAGCGTGTTCCCAGACGTCGATGCCGAGGACTGGAGTCCCTTTGCACTCAGCGACGTCCATCAGGGGGTTGTCCTGGTTGGGGGTTGAACAAACGCAGAGTTTTCCATTACTGACGGTGAGCCAGGCCCAGCCGCTGCCGAAACGCGTAGTTGCGGCAGTGGTGAATTTTTCTGTGAACGCGTCGAAGCTGCCGAAATCAGTTTTAATCGCGTCGGCCAGTTCGCCCGCGGGCACTCCGCCGGCCTTTGGCGCGAGGGTCTCCCA
>JACRHQ010000190.1 GCA_016217585.1 Candidatus Omnitrophota bacterium
CCATCTTGGGGTAGATCATGACGAACTTGACCTCGACGGGGGAGGCGTTGAGGATCATGGACATGATCAGTCCGTTGACGCAGACGGTCTTGCCGGAACCCGTCGTCCCGGCGATCAAAAGATGCGGCATTTCCGCCAAATCCGCCACCATGGGTTTGCCCGCGATGTCTTTACCGAGCGATAAAGTCAATTTGGATTTGGCTTGCAAAGAACGGAATTCCGGGCCCGTTAAAACTTCCTTCAGATAGACGGTCGAGAAATCGGAATTGGGGACTTCGATGCCGACCCGGTTCTTGCCGGGGATCGGCGCGACCACGCGCACGGTGGTGGCGCGCATGGCCAGGGCAATGTCGTCGGAAAGGGTCGTAAATTTCTGCACCTTGACGCCCGGCGCCGGCTCAAGTTCATAACGGGTGATGGCCGGCCCGCGTTCGATATGCGCCACGCGGGCACTCACGCCAAAATTGGCCAGCGTCTCTTCCAGGAGCTTCGCGCCGTTCATCAAGCTGTTCTGTAATTTTCCGGGAGAAACAGCGGGCGGGTCTTCGAGCAGATCCAGGCTCGGGACCCGGTATTCTCCAACGATGGGCTCTTCCTCGCGGCCCGGGGAAGGTTCTTCTTTGCCCTGTTTTTGCGCGGACGGCTGGACGATATGGATCTGCGGCTTGACCGGAGCGGCCGGCGCGCAAGGGACTCCAGGCGCGACAGGTTTAATCTTCTCTGCCGGCGGCATTTTATTCTGAAAAATTTCTTTCAACGGACGTACCGTCTTTTTAAAACCCTGTTCCTTGACGCCCTCTCCAGGCTTCGCGCCTGCCTTGGGCCCAAGCAATGAGGCCAGCGCGGACGTCTCGTCTTCTTCCCGTGTGAGGTCTTCCCGCCAGGGGCCGGGTAACCCGCGCACTTTCTCCACCGCGCGTAAAAATAAAGGAACGACGAGAACCTCGCCGGTAAGAATCAGGGACAAGGTCCCCAGCATCAAAAGGATGATATACGAACCGACAACACCTACATACCGAAAAAGGAAATCCGAGAGAAGAAAACCGGCGAGGCCGGAGCGCTGAAACCGCGCCACAGCTTCCTGGGATCCCATCATCCCGCCCAGCGTGCTGAGGGCGCAAGAAAGCACGATAAAACTCAAAAGCTTGACCCACGAGAAAGTCAGCCTGCGGATCATAAATTTGTTCCAGCTCCAGAAAAGGAGGAATACAACCAGCAGGTACGCGCTAAAGCCGAAGAGAAATAACAGGGAGCCGGCCGCGTAAGCGCCGGTGATACGGATAAGATTATGCGCGGGGACGTTGGGGGTGGCGGTATACCAGGAGAGGTCTTCAGGAACGAAGGAAACGAGGCTCGCCAGAAGAATCAGCCCTACGGCCAGAATGACGACAGCCTTGATCTCGCAGATATGTTCCTGTTTCATCAGTGGAATCAGACGTTTATGTTGGACTCCTTCTCGGCCTGTTTCCTGCTCAAATTGACCCGCCTCATCTCGTCAATTTCGATGACCTTCACCTTGAACCGGTCGCCGACCTTCACGGCCTGGTTGACGTCCTTCACGTACTTATCCGAAAGTTCGGACACGTGCACCAGGCCCTGTTTGCCGGGCAGGAACTCGCAGAACGCCCCGAAATTGGCAATCTTCACGACCTGGGCGTCGTAAATCTTTCCGATCTCAGGGGCTTCGACCAAACCGCTCACGTACTTCAGGGCTTTTTCGGCCGACTCTTTGCTGGCCGAGGCGATCAGGACTTTGCCGTCGTCTTCAATATCGATACTTTCGACACCGGTGGCCTCGATGATCTTCTTGATCGTCTTGCCTCCCGGGCCGATGACTTCCCCTATTTTATCGATAGGGATCTGCACCGTCACGATCCGCGGCGCATATTTTGAGATGTCCGCCTTGGGCGCGGAGATGACGTTTTGCATCTTCCCGAGGATCACCCCCCGCGCTTCGCCGGCCTGGTCGACGCCTTTTTCCAGGATATCCACGCCGATGCTGCGGATCTTGATATCCAGCTGGATCGCGGTAACCCCTTTATCCGTACCGGCGATCTTGAAATCCATGTCGCCGAAGTGATCTTCCAGCCCCATGATATCGGTCAACAGCCGCCATTCCCGGCCGCGCGTGACCAGGCCGATGGAAATACCGGCGACCGCGCCCGAGACGGGAACGCCGGCGTCCATCAGGCTCAACGAACCGGAACAGACACTGGCCATGCTCGAGGACCCGTTGGATTCCAGGATCTCGGAAACGACACGGACCGTATAAGGGAATTGCTCTTTGGCAGGCATAACCGCGCGAAGGGCCTTGGCGGCCAAGGCGCCGTGGCCGATCTCGCGGCGTCCCGGGCCGCGCATCGGTTTGGTTTCCCCGACGCTAAAAGAAGGAAAATTATAATGCAGCATGAAATTGTTGTACGAAAGCCCGTCCAGGGCCTCGATCATTTGCTCATCCCTTTTGGTGCCCAGGGTCACGACCGCGAGGCTCTGCGTCTGACCGCGGGTGAAAAGGCTCGATCCGTGGGTGCGCGGCAGGACGTCGACTTCACAACTGATATCCCGGATATCTTTAAGCCCCCGGCCGTCGGCGCGTTTGTGCTCGTCAAAAATAAGCCGCCGGACCTCATCGTATTCCACCTGGTCGAAGACAACTTTTATATTAGCCGGCGTCAAAACGCGGTCGTTGATTTTATGGGCCTCGAACACGGTCATGTCGCTTAAGACCTCATCCAGAAGCATATTGAGGGCTTCTTCGCGTTCTTCCTTCTCGCCGATATTGTAAATCTTGGTCAGGCGGCCCTTGGTCATTTCCGCGACTTTTCTCTTCAATTCTTCAGACGCCTGAAAAATCGTTACCTTCGTTTTTTCGGCCCCGA
>JACRHQ010000191.1 GCA_016217585.1 Candidatus Omnitrophota bacterium
AAAACAGTCTTTCGTGGCTGTCGTTTTTTTACATAGTATATAAGCAAAAGACGAGAAAGACAAGGAGATTTTTGCCCATTTTTGCCCTATTTGCCCTTGAAAATAGTGTCCAGGATACTGTCCAGGATAACCTTCTCCGGCGGGGGCGGGGACGCGGGATTCTCGTTGCCGGACTGCGGGGACGGGGCAGGGGGCTGTTGCCCCCCTTGTTCCGGCGCCGGGGCGGGCGGCGTATCCTCGACGAACAAGACCCTGAAAATCGCCTTACGCAGTTCCTCCTGCCCTTTATTACGGATGACTTGTTTGCTAAGCCGCCCGACGTCCGGATATATCCGGACATCCTGCCATTTGCCCTGGTAGGGCTTGAACGGAATGTGGATTTTTCCGTCCTGGTCTTTAAAATACCCCAGCTCTTCAACAGCGGCGGCCATACTGCCCGACAGATCCTCCGGGATATAAAAATCGGCTGCCAGGTCAAGGTTCTGGTCAAGCCCGATGCGGCCGTTGGCCTTCAACAAAAATGTGTCCGCGCCGATATCCACCGTCAACGCCGCGGCCTGGTCATGAATGTCCGCCTTGAACGTGACCTGCTCCAGAGGAGTATCTCCTGTTTTAAGCTTGTCCTTATATTCTGGTGGAAGGTTCGCATCAATTTTTTGCGCCAGGTCCGGCAAAAACGATATTTTATCCAGCACAAAACGCAGGAGGTTGATGTTCGTTAATTTCGCCTCGCGGATATCCAGAGAACCATCGCCTTTGAGGCTCTCTTGCCATTGCGCAAGCTGTGTCCCCTGTCCTTCGACATTGAAATTTCCGTAAACCCGCCCTTCCAGGCGGACAGGGCCGTCACCGGCGTCCCAGAGGGGAATTTTCTCCTGAGGGACTAATTCCGCCACCCGCATATCGGCCACCTGGCAATCCAGCATGAACATATTGGCCTTGCCGTAATCGCTCAACCGGCCATGAGCGCTAACCGTGCCTGAAGCGTACGAAAAGCCGGCCTCTTTGATATCAACGACTCTCTCATCCATCTGAAGATCGGCATGAATATCTTCAACCGGTTTATCCAGAAAATCAGAATTCGCCCGGCCGCCGGTCAATGTCCCGCGTAAAGAAAAAATCTGAATCCCCTCCTGTCCCGCCGCCAGCCGCACGTTGTCAAAGGCAACTTTGCCTGCGATATCTCCTTCCAGAAAGGCTTTTTCCTTTAGAACCGGATAAAACGGCGTCCCCTGAAGCTGCGCCTGCGACAAATCCGTTTCCAGCCGTCCGTGGTCGAGACGGATTTTATTACTATCAAGATCGATCGCCATCTCTCCTTGTCCGTGGACATTCGGCTGGTCCGCCCACAAGGCAGCGTCCGCCCGGAAAGAAAACGTCTTGTTTTGCAATGATAAATCCGTGATCTTCAAATTGATCCGCCGCAGCGGCACAACGAGCGCCGGCTCACTGGCGCGGTCAAGGTATGTCAGCGAACCGTCCACTATCGTGATAGTATCTACCGTCATCGGCAACGGCAACCGGGGCGCGGCTTTGACCTTTGAGGCCGCAGCCGCGGAAAAAGCGGCCCCGGATCGGCCGGGTGCCGGCGTGCCTGCGGACTTTTCCGCAGGAAATATGGTCTGCACGTTTAAAAGACCTTCAGGGTTACGGATGATCCGGACGTCCGGATTGTGGACCTCGATTTTTGCTATAATGATTTCTTTTTGCAGAATAAATTTCAGGATGTCCACGTTTAAATAAACTGAATCCGCCGTCAGAAGCGCCTCTTTTCCAAAAGACGGGTCATCGGCCACCGACAGCCCCTGGATAACAAGCGTCAGCCCCTTATCCACCGCAAAACCTAGTTTAAGCTGCCTGGCGTCCACCTGCCGGCCCAGCAGGGAACTGATCGTTTGAGTCAGACGGAGTTTGTATTGATTGATATCGAAAGTAGCGATAAAGACAGCCAGGGCAATGGCAATGATAAGGATCAGCAGCCCCAGCCAGAGAAATAGGGATCTCAATGAGGCTGGACCTCGAGGCTGTCAAGGGCATCA
>JACRHQ010000189.1 GCA_016217585.1 Candidatus Omnitrophota bacterium
CACGACTCCGATGCCCGCCGCCAATACGATCATCCCCGCCATAAAAATCATTGTCCGCGTGACGGGCGCCAACCCATGGACCGGGACCAGGATATTGACAAACAAGCCCCCCAGGACAAACAATTTGATCGCGCTGCCGTATAAAATATAGGCGAGGTCCCAGCCGCTGTGGTCCAAGACCATCACTTCATGGACCATCGTCAATTCAAGGTGGGTCGCGGGGTCGTCGACGGGGATACGCGCGTTTTCCGCCAGCAAAACCAGGGAATAACTCGCCCCTGTCAAAAGAAGGACCGGCCCGAACAACGGCCATGACGACAGGATGTTCCCTTCGATCATCCGCGACAGAACAAGGCTTTTGGACAACAAGGCGAGGATAATGAAATCCAGGAACAGCACGACCTCCGCCAGGCAGGAAAAGGCCGCCTCCCGGCTGGCCCCCATCCCCTCAAAACTCGACCCCGTATCCAGCGCGGCGATGATCATGAAAAACCTGGCCAGGCCGTAAAGACAGGCGAAAAGAATGATGTCTCCCAAAAATTGCACCGGGGCCTTTAATCCCCCCAAAGGCATCAAAAGCGATGAGGCCAGGGCCGCGGCCATGCAAACAACGGGCGCGGCCTGGAAGATCCACGTCGTCGTGGTGCTGTAGACGTTCCCCTTCCGGAATAATTTCCCGATGTCATAATACGGCTGCAGCAAGGGCGGCCCACGGCGTCCCGTGGAAAACGCCTTCGTTTTTCCGATGATCCCCAAAAGCAAAGGAGATAAGACCATAACAATTATGATGTGGACCGGGACGCCGGTTCCCATTGGATTTCTCTTCCCCTTAAATCATCTTCCAGATCAACAATATTAAAAGAAAAGCGAAAATATAAAACAGGTACAACTGCGTATAGCCGTACTGGATGACTTTCAATCTCGCGGAGAACGATTTGATCAGCTCAAAGGCCGGACGGAAAATAAACTCCTCGGCGGCTTCCGTGACGTGCGAGGAAACTTTCCCTTCACCGGGGAAATATCCTTTTGGCTTGCTCCCTGTGACCCGGTAACCCAGGACATTACGAAAAATTTCCAGCAAAGGCTGCGCGAACGACGCGGCCGTGTACTGCATGCGGCTCGTCGGCATGGAATACCCGCAACCCCAGGTCTGCGCTTTCTCCACGGGCAAAAACCGCGTTGAAATCCTTTTCAGCAAAGTTAAAACGGCCATGATCCCGACGACGACAAGCAATACCAGAACCACCGTCAAAAGGGGGGCGAGGACCATCCCTTGCGTCAGGGAAGAGACCGCGGAAGAGGTCATTGTCGCGGCGGCGCCCAGGGCGAACGACACCATCACGGCAGGGAAAAGCCCGATCCACACGCAGATCCCGCCCAGCACAGCCATGGGAACATACATCAGCGCCGAATTTTCCTTGACGCGAGTGATATCTACCGAACGGCTGTTCCCGAGAAAGACCCCGCCGAAGGCCTTCGCGAAGCACGCCGCCGCCAGGCCGCCGATCAAAGCCAGGGAAATAACGGCCAGGGCGCTCCAGACAATGCCGTTGAGTTCCAAATGGAACATCCCCTCAAACAACGCCCGGTAGACGAGCCATTCGCTGACAAAACCGTTAAAAAGCGGCAGGCCGCAGATCGCCAAAGAGCCGACCAGGAATAGATGCCCCGTCCACGGAAGTTTTTTCAGAAGTCCGCCCAGATGGTCGATTTCTCCCGTGCCCGTCGAGCGGATGAGCGATCCCGCGCTCAAAAACAAAAGTCCCTTGAAAACGGCGTGATTGAAAACATGCAAAAGCGCGCCGGCGTAGCCGACCAAGGCCGCGAACTCATGGTGAGAGATCTGTCCCCAAAGCCCGATCCCCATGCCTAAAGTTATAATCCCGATATTTTCAATGCTGTGGTAAGCGAGCAGTTTCTTGATCTCGTGCTGACCCAAGGCGTATAAAACGCCTCCCACTCCCGAGATCATGCCGATCAAAAGCAGCACCACCGCGCACCATTCGGGGAAACCTTTAATGATCAGGATAGTCCTCATCAATCCGTAGATCCCCGTCTTGATAAGAACTCCGGATAAAACAGCGGATATATGGCTCGGGGCGGCGGGATGGGCGTGCGGCAGCCAGATATGCAACGGGATAAACCCCGCCTTCACGCCAAAACCGATAATGCCCAGGATAAAAAGCGCCCCCGCCAGCGGCAAAGGGAATGACGCCAGCGCCATCTGGTCGAAATTCATCGAGCCGGATTGCCTGGCCATCAGCAGAAACATGATCCACAGACAAAACGTGCCGGCATGCGTGACGATCAGATAAAGGTATCCGGCTTCGCGGACGGCTTTTTTCTCGTCGTGAAACGTGATCAGAAAATACGAAGACAAGGCCATCAGCTCCCACGCGGCCAGAAACAAAACGGCGTTCTTGGCGGTCACAACGAGCATCAGGGAAATCAACGCGATATGATAAAGGGCGTAATGAAGGCTCAAATTCTTTTCCTTGTCATCTTTCAGATAACCGTAGCCGTACACGCCGGCGAAAAAAAACAAGATTGTGATCGTCAATAAAAAGAAGGCGCTCAAAGGGTCCACCCCCAGGTAGAACTCGCCCGCGGGCATTCTTAAATTTAACCGGGAATCTACGGGGACCCCGGCGAGGAGAACATTAACCGCCGGGATCAGTCCCAAAACACATGCTGTGACCAGGGAAGCCAGAAAAATGCCCCCGCTGATTTTTCTGAACCTTGACGTCAGGACCATCAGAAAAGCGGAAACACACAAAATCGCCAGACTGGAAAAGAGAAAATTCATGGCCCGCTGGTCTCCTTCCCGTTGTCGCCGGAGGTCGTGGATATCCCTGATTCGATGACCCGGATCTCCGCCAGGATCTGCTCCCGGGGCGCTTTGCGGTGCAGATATTCCTGCAACCTGGCGTTTTGCAAACAAAAAGCCAAACGGCTTAAAATACCCAAATGCTTTTTGACGGAAGGGCTCAAGATGGTAAAAACGATAAAAACCGGCTTGCCGTCCAGGGCCTTAAAATCCACCGGCTTCTTCAAGAAACACAGGCTGATGGAAGGATGGTCGACATGCAAAACGACGGGGTTGCGAACATGCGGGATCGCGATACCGTTCCCCAGGGCGGTGGGCATCATTTTTTCCCTGGCGACCAGCATCTGCCAGAGAGACGTCTTGTTCATCCCCGGCGGCAGAGGCAAAACATCGACGATCGCCTTTAAAACTTCCTCTCTGGTCTCTCCGGGGATATCATAATGGACGTCCCCGTCTTTGATAGCTTGATATAAAACGCTTGAGTCGTGGTTCTCCCGGTCGCCCACGGCCAAAACCTCGGGAGTCAGCCGGACATTCTTCCGCAGGGCCCAATCCAGCAGTTCGATATAATTAAAACGATACTGCTCATTGGCCCTGACGCAAGGCATGTCCTTTTTGTCAATCCACCGGTTGACGGTCTGCTCGGAGACTTCAAATATCCTGACGATATCATTGGTCGTCAATTCCATGCCAGTTTTTCTCCTCATTCATCTATGGAAAACCAAAAAGGTAAATATCCCGGCCAGATATCCAATCAATGCGGGCAACGAGATTCTTTTTAAATACCAGCTGAAACTTATTTTCTCCATCCCCATGACCA
>JACRHQ010000192.1 GCA_016217585.1 Candidatus Omnitrophota bacterium
CCGTCTTCGAGAAACGGCATATCCTCTTCCGGCAGGATACGCGAGACAATACCCTTATTCCCGTGACGGCCGGCCATCTTGTCTCCCTCGGCGACCTTGCGCTTGGTGGCGATGTGCACGACGACACGCTTCAAAACACCCGCGGGTAACTCGTCTCCCCGGCGGTTGCGCTCGATCTCTTGAACCTCTTCTTCCATCAACTCGGCAATCTTGTCATCGTAAAAACGTACCACCTCCGACTCTTCAGAATCTTCTTCAAACTCGTCAAACCGGATCTTGCCAAGCTTCTTGCGGTCGATATTAAGCAGTTTGCATAGTTTCTTTTCCTTCTCTTCCTCCGCAAACTCGATTTCCTGCTTATAATAAGCCTTGATCTTCTCGACAGCTTCCGTTTCCTGCTTCTTATCGCCTTTGCTCTTACGCCCGCGCTCCGCGCGCTGAAAAAGCTCTGTCTGCACCACAACGCCTTCTATGCCGGGCGGCAACGTCAGGGAGGTATCCCGGATGTCCGCGGCCTTTTCACCGAAGATGGCGCGCAGCAAGCGTTCCTCCGGCGAAAGCTCTTTTTCGCTCTTCGGCGTGACTTTTCCGACAAGGATATCTCCCGCCCTGACTTCCGCGCCGATGCGGACAACACCGTCCTCATTAAGATTGACAAGCGCGTCTTCCCCGACGTTAGGGATATCACGCGTAATTTCCTCATTTCCTAAACGCGTTTCACGGCACTCAACCTCAAAACGCTCGATATGGATCGATGTAAATTTATCTTCACGGACCAACCGCTCGTTGATAAGAATGGCGTCTTCAAAATTAAACCCCCGCCACGGCATAAAAGCAACCAACACATTGCACCCGAGGGCCAGTTGTCCGTCTTTTGTTCCGATACCATCGGCGATAACGTCTCCAGCCTGGATTTTATCGCCGACGTTGACCAATGGCCGTTGCTGGATGCACGTGTTCGCGTTGGTCCGCTGAAAATTCTTCATGGGATAAACTTTATCGCCAATGACAATTTCCTGGGCGTCCACCCTGGTCACGGTCCCCGACTCTTTGGCGAGAACGACAACTCCGGAATCACGAACTACTTTTCCTTCCATCCCCGTCTGCACGTAGGGAACCTGCGGGACCATAACAGGCACAGCCTGACGCTGCATGTTGGATCCCATCAAGGCACGGTTGGCGTCGTCGTGCTCCAAAAACGGAATCAGCGCTGCAGCGACGGAAACAACCTGCAGCGGAGAAACGTCCATATACGTGACGTCCTGGGGGGCGACTTTGGGGAAATCCGTTTTGTAACGGCAGGAGGCTTCCTTTTCAAGAAAATTTCCACTCTTGTCAATCGGTGAATTGGCCTGGGCGATATGGGCGTTTTGATCCTTATCTGCCGTCAAATATTCAATCTTGCTGGTGACGCGTCCCTCGCCCACCTTCCGATAAGGCGTTTCGATAAATCCCAGTTCATTAACACGGGCGCAATTGGTCAAAGACGCGATAAGCCCGATATTGGGACCTTCCGGAGTTTCGATGGGACACACACGCCCATAGTGGGTGTGGTGAACGTCGCGGACTTCAAAGCCGGCCCGTTCACGGGACAGACCGCCTGGACCAAGGGCGCTCAAGCGTCTTTTATGGGTCATCTCCGAAAGCGGGTTGACCTGGTCCATGAACTGCGAAAGCTGGCTGCGGGCGAAGAAATCCTGAATCTGGTTGGAGAAAAGGCGGGAATTGATCAGATGGTGCGCGGTCAGGTTCTCAAAATTGCTCATCACGACCAGGCGTTCTTTAATCGAACGTTCCAGACGCGCCAGGCCGATGCGCACCTGGTTCTGGACTAGCTCCCCGACGGTCTTGATGCGGCGGTTGCCCAAATGGTCGATGTCATCGGTCTCACCAACACCATTTCTTAAATTCGTCAAATAACGGATGGTCTCAACCACCGTCTTGATGTCCAGAACCCTGTTTTCCAGGGAAAGGCCCATGTTCAGTTTGCGGTTGACGATATGGCGCCCGACCTTGCTTAAATCATAACGTTTCGGGTCGAAAAATAATCTAAAAAAAAGCGTATCAGCGACTTCCACGGTGGCAGGCTCTGTGGGGCGCATTTTACGGTAAAAATCAAGGAGGGCTTCCTCTTTATTATTCGTGTGGTCTTTTTCGAGGGTAGGTTTAATTTTTTCGAAACTGTCTCCCAGCATGGCGCGCATTTCATCGGTCGTGGAGAGCCCCATGATGCGCAGGATCTGGGTGGCGGGAAAATTCCTGCGACGGTCAACGTACGCCAGAAAGACGTTATTTAAATCATATTTGATTTCAAACCAGGCGCCACGGGCAGGGATGATCCTGCCGTGAAAGATGCTTTTGCCGGTGGGGTGCAACTCTTCCTCAAACGAAACGCCCGGCGGACGCTGGATCTGGGAAACTACAACGCGCTCATCGCCGTTGATAATAAAAGTCCCCGTTTCGGTCATGAGCGGGAACTCGCCGAAATAGACTTCCTGCTCCTTGATATCGACGGGGGTGATAAGCCGCAGCTTCACCTTCAACGGCGACGCGTAGGTCATGCCGCGTCTTTTACACTCCGTCTCGGAGTACTTTTCCTTACC
>JACRHQ010000023.1 GCA_016217585.1 Candidatus Omnitrophota bacterium
AAAACCCTGGAGACGGGGAACCTCATCCTTGATGCCATCATCCCCATCGCCAAAGGCCAGCGCCAGCTGCTGATCGGAGACCGGCTTACCGGGAAGACGACCGTCGCGGTCGACGCCATCATCAACCAGAAGGGGAAAGACGTCGTCTGCATCTAGTGCTGCATCGGCAAGCCTTCTTCCAGCCTCATGAAGGTGCTCGATGTGTTTAAAGAACAAGAGACCCTGCCTTATACGATCGTCGTCAGCGGCGTCGCTTCGGTGTCGACGGGGGAACAGTTCCTCGCCCCGTTCACGGCGTGCCTGCTGGGAGAGCATTTTATGTATCACGGCAAGGATGTCCTCGTCATCTTCGATGACTTGACCAAACACGCGTGGATTTACCGGCAGATCAGCCTGCTCCTGGAGCGGGCCCCGGGCCGCGAGGCGTATCCGGGCGACATATTCTATATCCATTCCCAGATGGTGGAGCGCGCCGGCTACCTCAAACCCGGGCTCGGCGGCGGGTCCATGACCTTTCTGCCGATCGTCGAGATCCTGCAGGGCGACGTCACCGGGTATATCTCCACGAACCTGATCTCCATGACCGACGGACAGCTTTATTTCTCGACGGCGCTTTTCAACAAAGGGTTCAAGCCGCCCATCGATTTCGGTCTCTCGGTTTCCCGTATCGGGAACAAGGCGCAATGGCCGGTCATGAAACAGGTGAGCAAATCCCTGCGCCTGGATTATCTCCAGTACCGGGAACTGGTCCAGATGACCCAGCTGCGGGCGACCGGGCTCGCGAAAGACGCGCTCACAAAGTTGAAGAGGGGTGAAGTGATCGACCAGCTGATCGTCCAGGGCAAGAATCAACCCGTCCCCGTCGAAGAGCAGATCATCTATCTCTATGCCCTGAATAAAGGGGTCCTGGACAGATTGTCCGTCAACCAGATCAAACAGTTCCGGCAGGATATCCTGCGCTTCGTCAACCAGCGCCATCCCGAATATTGTCCCAGGGTCCGGGAGGGCAAAGAGCTGACCGATGAAATCAAACAGGTCCTGGAAGATTCGCTCAAGGCCTATTTAACCGAAATAACGGCGTGATGAACCATGAAGACACTATCAGCCCTCAAACAGGACCTGGAATTTAACAGCGGCCTGTCGGGCCTGGTCGGCGTTTTGAAAAACATTGCCGTCTCCCAATACCGGGCGCTGGAGACGCGGGCCAAAACCAACGACAAGCTCAAAGAAGCCATCTACAGTTTTCTGGAGGTCATCAACCCCTCGCAGGTAGCCCATCCGTTTCTTAATCCCTCGCAGCAGTCGCAGATCGTGGTGGCCGTCACCTCCGATTCCGGACTGATAGGAGGGCTGAACAAAGACGTCGTCGATACCGCCTTGAAGGAATTGTCGCAAACCCCGGGACAACTGGTTGTCGTCGGAGAGAGGGGAAGGATCTGGGCGCGCGAATCCAATGTCCCGTTTACTTCTTTTAGCGGCATCAAGGAAGAAGATATGCAGGGCCAGGCGTTGCAGTTGCGCAATTACCTGTTGAGTAAATTCCTGGAACAATCCTGCGGTTATCTGAAGATCGTTTACCCGCGCGCGGCCAGTTTTTCCGTCCAGAAGATAGAGACGCTTGCTTTCTTGCCCTTCCGTCTTGAAGCCATGGAGATGAAAGAGCCGTCGCCTTTGATGGCGGAAGTGATCCTTGAATCCATGCCCGCGGACGTTGTGGAGTATTGCGTGTATTTGTGGATGGGCCAGAAATTAATGGAAATTTTCATGCTGAGCAAACTGGCGGAATACGGCGCCCGTTTCGCCCACATGGAAAGAAGTTCCCAGAAACTCAAGGAGCTGGACGCCTCGCTGCGGCTGCAATATTTCCGTGTCCGGCACGAACTGATCGACCGGAACATGCGGGAGCTGTTTGCCGCCAGACAACTTTATGCCGGTTAAGACCAACAACGAAGTCAAGGGACGCATCGTCTGGGTCCCGGGGCGGGTCGTGGAGTTTATGTTCACGACCGCCGACGACGTGCCGAACATCTATAGCGTCTTGACGACGCAGAACATCGACAAGGAAGACGTGACGCTGGAGGTGGCCGAGCACTTGCCCGGGAACCTGGCGCGGTGCATCGCCATCAATTCGACGACCAACCTGCAGCGTAACGCCGAGGCAAAAGTCGCGGGCACCACCATCCGGATCCCCGACGGCGAGGCGATCTACGGCCGGATCATCAACGTGCTTGGCCAGCCCATCGACCAGAAAGGCCCGATCACAAGTCTGGAGACATTCCCTATC
>JACRHQ010000024.1 GCA_016217585.1 Candidatus Omnitrophota bacterium
AAATGGCGCGGTTCATCAGGACTCCTTCGGCTGTTGTATATTAAGAATTTTATCCCAAAATTGCTATAATGCAACTCTTTTGACGGATTGCCCGGTCATAAAGCGGACGACCTGGTCGTCCAGAAGGATATGTTGCTTCAAAACCGGCTTTTTAAGAACAAGGCCCTCAAGGTCGGTGCAGCGGCTCAAGGCCACGTACATCTGACCCGGCGCGAAGGTTCCGTTGCCGATATCGAGGACCACTTTGGAAAACGTCTTCCCCTGGCTTTTGTGGATGGTCATCGCCCAGGCGAGTTTGAGCGGATATTGGCTGAAGGACCCGGCGGACTCGGCGTCGATCTGTTCAGTGTCTTTGTTGTAAAAGAAGCGGAACGCTTCCCATGTGAACCGGGGCACTTCAACAACGAGGCCGCTCGTTAGCGCCACGCGGACCGTGCCCGTGGTTTCATGATCTTTGGCCGTGGAGAAGACTTTGCCGATCGTGCCGTTGACCCATTTTCCGCCGGGATCGTTATTCAGGAGCATCACCTGCGCGCCTGTCTTCAGTTCCAACCTTTGATGCGTGGGCAGCGATCTGACGTCAAATCCATCGGAAATTTTTCCTTCCATGTGCAAACTTTCTCCGGGCAATTTTTTCAACTGGTCCCGGTTGATCTGGTCGGCCAGGGCGTTGGTCGTTGTCAAGTAGACGTAGAAATCCTTGTCGCCGGGGTTGAAGCGGGGGTTTAGCCTGCGGTTCAAGACCTCCAGGTCCGTCACGCTGACCGATCGGTCCCTCACGTTATTAAGGAGGCGGATGAACGCTTCATCTTTCTGGCGGTAGATTTTCTTAAGCTCGAGGATCCTGAAATTCAGTTGCTTGAAGGCCGCGGCGTCGAAGAAATACGGGCTGGCGTAGACGTCTTTGAAAATATCACGGTCGAACCTGGTCATGACCGGCGGCAGCTGGTACAGGTCGCCGAAGAAGATCATCTGGACGCCGCCGAAGGGCGCGCCGGCGTCGGGTCCGTGCAGCCGCAGGAAGGCGTCCACGCAGTCGAGCAAGTCGGAGCGCACCATCGATATCTCGTCGATGACGACCGCGTCGAGTTTTTTATAAAGGGTCTTTTGGGCTTTGCGCAGGCGGATGGAATGGACCCCTTCCGGGGTGATGTCGGGCCGGAACCGGAAAAAAGAATGGATGGTCTGTCCACGGACATTGACCGCGGCAACGCCGGTCGGCGCTAACACGACGATATTTTTGGAGGTGTGTTCACGGAAGTACTGCAGGAGTGTCGACTTGCCTGTGCCCGCCTTGCCGGTCACAAAAACAGGTGACGGATTGTTTTCAAGGAGGTCGTACACAGCGCTAAACTGCTCGTCGAACTCGAGGTTGTCGGTGCGGATGACTTGCGTGAGCATCTTTATATCACCCGTTCGTTAAATTGCTGGTTTTATATTCGGTAACGCTCATAAGGGCTTCACCACAGCCGGGGTATCGCGCCCAAATCCCCGCTGAAGATGAGCCTCGTTATCGCGATATTAACGCTGACCAGGAAAATAACATAAAGGCCGTTAACGATCCTGCAGGCATGCTTGTTCAGGCGCCGGATATCATTGATGCCTTGTGCCGTCAAAAAGAGGACGACGGGGCAATAAAAAAGCGCCGTCCGCGGGACCGTGAACGGATATTTCTTGAGCGCCCCCAGGATAAAGAGTTCGAGAAAAAGGACAAGGGCGACCGTGTGGATGGAGAAAAAATACCCCTTCTCTTTTTTGATATTGCCGAAGAAAGCGCTGAAGAGACGGATTAACCCGAACGTGATAAAAAATATGGCGATTTTTCTGATGAGGCGCGGCTGTTCCGCGAACCATCGCGAAAAAAGGTTCATGGTCCCTTCCCCGAAGGTCTTGAAGAATTCTCCGGCGGATTGGAAGGAGATGAAATAATCGCCGAAGCCTTCGGTAACGGCGGTAAACGGACGCAGGCGGATGTCAAAGAGATAGGAAAACAGGACGACCGCCAATACCATAAAACTGTACGCCAGACAAGGCAGGCGGTATGAGCGGTTTTGGCGGACCATCAGGACAAGGTTGATGAACGGGAAGATCATGAACAGAAACGCGGTGTAGGAAAACAGCCCCCAAAGAGGCAGCAGCATGAGCGTTATCCATTGCCGGGACGAGACAGTCTTTGCGGTCAGCCAGGTTTTTTGACCGTACAAAAAAGACAGGAATACGGCGCCGGCAAGCACATCCATGGAATATTGTTTCAGTTCCGCGGAATAATAGATCAGGGGCACCGATGCGGTCCAGGAGAGAATAAAGATAAAGTGTTCAAACCGGTCCCGCGATTGCCGTGACGCGACCCTGGCCCAGATAAAGAAAGCGGTTATCATCGCCACAAAGGGGAGAAAACGCAGGCTTAACAGGTGGAACGCGAAAGTCTGCGACAGTTTTTGGATCAGGGAAAGATAGGCGCGGGGGAACACCTGCAGGCGCAGTAACGGTTTGGTGAAAAAATCCTGCGGCGAAAAACTCCGGACGCTGTCGAAAACACATTGCTCGTCGTTCCATAAAGGTCTTTGGTTGAAGTAGTGCGCGAGGCATAATAAAACGTACCAGCCGATCAGGACGGCGATGAGGGCCGGGAAGTACTTTGCCCCGGGAGGATTGTTGGGAGAGACTGTATTTCCTGGCATCAAATTGGGGGATTATCGATGTTTTTGGGCAAGATTTTTGTATTTGCCGAGGACGGATTCCAGGACGTTGCTCCAGTGGATATGATATTCCTCGTCGAAATAGATCGTGTCATGGATGGGGTTGTTGTTGACTTTCCTAAGGAGCACTCCTGTCTGAAAGACCTTCCCTTCCCTGTCCCGGGCAATGAGCCGCGACCAGCGCACCTCCCCTTCCATGACCACAGGCTGGGTAGCGGTAGGGAGGTAGACTTCCAGGTTCAGATAATCGCCCTTCTTAAGAGAGTGAGAGGAAGAAAAACTTATCCCTTCCGCGCTTACGTTTTTGCTTAACGCGGCATACTTCCGGGAAATGGCTTTCTTCCTGAGACGGTCGAAAATCTGGAACCTGACTTTGGTGTGGATATCGTAGGTATGGTGGAAATAGACTTTTAGTTCCGTGTCGTAGCGTTCATATTGGCGCTTTTCCGGTGCTTTAGGCATGGACAGAAGGCAGGATTAACCCCGTATTAAACGCGTTTTAACGGTCGTCGCGGGCCGCAAAAGCTGTTTCTGACGCCCCGCTTCCGGGGGTAGGTTGCCTGTCCGATAAACCGGACAGCCACAAAAAAACACGCCCCCGTGCGTTTTTGATCGGCTCTGATGATTTCTCCGCGTCCGTTGAAAATATCCAGGACACCGGACATGACGACCCGCAGATCGAGGATGTCTCCCGTGCTGTATTCATGGTCGCTGTAGAAAGCTAATCCTTCAGCACTGACATTGTCGGTGGTGGAAAGATGCCAGGAGCGGTCGGCCTGGCGCCGGCGGCTTTTAAAAAGCCGGTATTCGATGCTTAAAATCCGTTTGGCGCGTGGCCAGCTGCGGCGTTCTTTAATAATCTGTTTAACCATAATCACCTCACCAAGTTATAAGAACCAATACAAGGATATACGGTAAAAGGGTGTTCGTCAAGGTATTAGTCAGGGAATTTTTTCCCGCCCTAAAACTATTTAGGCTTAAGCATGTCTTCGGGGCGTACGAGGGCGTCGAACTGCTGTTCGGTAAGGAATCCGAGCGAAACGGCGGCTTGTTTGAGGGTAATATTCTCTTCATGTGCCTTTTTGGCGACTTTGGCGGCTTTGTCATAGCCGATGTGCGGGTTCAGGGCCGTTACCAGCATCAGGGAGTTTTTTAGGTGATTCTCGATGTTTTTCCGGTTAGCTTCAATCCCGACCACGCAGTGCGTTGTGAAGTTCTCGCACGAATCCGCAAGCAGTTCAATGGATTGCAGCAGGTTGAAGATCATAAGGGGTTTATAGACGTTCAGTTCAAAGTTCCCGCTGGCGCCGGCGAAGTTGATGGTCGTATCGTTGCCCATGACCTGGGCGCAGACCATGCTCAATGCCTCGCATTGGGTCGGGTTCACTTTGCCCGGCATGATAGAGCTGCCCGGTTCGTTTTCCGGCAGGCTGAGCTCCCCTATGCCGCAGCGCGGCCCTGAAGCCAGCCAGCGGATGTCGTTGGCGATCTTTGTGCAGGAGGCGGCCAGGGTCTTGAGGACGCCGCTGAATTCCACGATGGCGTCGTTGGTCGCCAGCGCCTCGAATTTATTTTCCGCTTCTACAAAAGGTTTCCCGGTTATCCCGGCTATTTTGGCAACGGCCTTTGGGGCGAATTGGGGATGCGTGTTAAGCCCGGTCCCCACCGCGGTACCACCCAGGGCCAGTTCATACAAGCGCTGTTTGCCGGATTCGATGCGTTTAAGCCCGTTGGACAATTGCTGGACGTATCCTGAAAATTCGTTGCCGAGCGTCAGGGGTGTGGCGTCCATCAGGTGCGTGCGGCCGATCTTGATGATATCTTTGAATTCCCGGGCCTTTTTATCCAGGGCGTCGCGTAACCCCGTGACCGCGGGGATAAGCCGGCGGTGGATTTCCTCAATGGCCGCGATGTGCATGGCCGTGGGGAAAACGTCGTTGGTGGACTGGGCCTTGTTGACGTCGTCGTTGGGGTGCACCGGCGTTTTACTCCCCATTTTGCCTCCCGCCATTTCAATGGCGCGGTTGGCGATGACTTCGTTGACGTTCATGTTGGTCTGGGTGCCGCTTCCTGTCTGCCAGACGGCGAGAGGAAAATGGTCGTTGAGCTTGCCCGCGATGACCTCCTCCGCGGCCCGGATCATCAACTTTCCCTTATCTTCAGACAAGAGCCCCAATTCCATGTTGGTCCGGGCGGCCGCTTTTTTGACGATGGCCAGGGCCCGGATCATGACC
>JACRHQ010000196.1 GCA_016217585.1 Candidatus Omnitrophota bacterium
ACGTCTTTGATGTACCAAGGATCTTGAATATTAAGAGCGAGTTCAAACAATTGTTGGGTAAGCATCAGTCTCCTCCTGGTTGATTTGGTTTCCAGGATTATAGCTGATTATGATTACCCATTCAAAATTTCAAAGAGCGAAGATTTATATATCGACAATACTGTGCTTCCATATTTCCGTTGTCCGCTGCGAAGCAGGTTGCCCTGGATTTCGGGGAGGATTTCTCGCTTCTCATGCTGTATCACGACGACACAATTGGGGCTCACTATATCATAGGCCCCCAGCGTTTTCAAGATTTTTTTCGCCAGTCCGACCTCGTACGGAGGGTCCGCGAAGACGATATCGAACCTTCTGCCCTGACGGGCGAACCCCTTGACGGCCGCGAAACCGTCGGACTCGATCAGCTCATAGACCTGGCGCCTGTCTTCTCCCAGCAGCGGCACCTCCAACAGGTCCAGGTTCTCCCGGATAATCTCGCAAAAACGCTCGCTTCTCTCGACAAACGTCACCTTCCCCGCGCCACGGGAGACGGCCTCCAGCCCCACCGCGCCGCTTCCGGCGAACAGGTCCAGGAACGCCGCCCCGGGGAGGTCCTCCCCCAGAAGATCAAACAGGGCTTTACGCACCAGGTTCTGGGTCGGGCGGATGCCTTCGGGCATATAAAAATTACGGCCTTTGTATGTCCCTGCGATGATTTTCATAAAGTAGGGGCCGACCTTGTGTCGGCCCGAAATCCTGTCTCGGGCGGGCACCAGGCCCGCCCCTACAATCCATTAAATCGTTTACCCTGCCGTTACATCCGCCAGGTACGTCGGATACCGGCGGCGGATGATTTCCCGGATACGCCGGTTCTGTTCCCCGGCGAGCCGCGGGTCGTCCGCCGTCAAGGCCAAAGCTTCCTTCCTGGCCAGCTCCAGGATATCCAGTTGGGTGAACGGGTTGGCGACTTTAAGCTCATTCAACCCGTGCTGATGACGCCCGAAATAACGCCCCGGGCCGCGGATCTCCAGATCACGCTGGGCGATCTTGAACCCGTCGGTGGTGGACACAAACGCCTTCAAACGCTGTTGGCTGTCATCCGTTTCGGCGTCCGCGACCAGAAGACACATCCCGTCGGCCTCACCGCGGCCGATGCGCCCGCGCAGCTGGTGCAGCTGCGCCAGGCCGAAGCGTTCGGCGTGCTCGATGACCATCACCCCGGCGTTGGGGACATCGATGCCGACCTCGAGCACCGTCGTGGCAACGAGGACATCCAGTTCCCGGTCCTGGAACTTCTCCATGATCTCCTGACCTTCTTTGGGTTTCAACTGCCCGTGCATAAGCCCCACGCGAAAATCCCTGAACGCTTCCTTTTTAAAATAATTGAACATCGCCCGCGCGGCTTTGAGGTCCAGCTTCTCTGATTCTTCGATGAGCGGGTAAACGACATAAGCCTGTTGTCCCTGTTTAAGTTGTTCGCGCACCAGCGCGTAAACTTCTTCCGCGCGGTCTTGAGGATACAACTTTGTCTTCACCTCCCCGCGTCCGGGCGGCATCTCGTCCAGGACCGAGAGGTCGAGGTCGCCGTAGAGCGTGATGCACAGCGTGCGCGGGATCGGTGTTGCCGTCATGATCAGGATGTCGGGGTTGCGCCCCTTGCGCGCCAGAAGCGCGCGCTGGCGCACGCCGAATTTATGCTGTTCGTCGACCACGGCGAAACTTAGATCCTTGAAATCCACCTCGCCGGCGAGAAGCGCGTGCGTGCCGACGACGAGGTCGATATCTCCCCCCCGGATCTGCCCGCAAAGTTTCTGTCTCTCGCCGCGGGGGATACCGCCGGTCAAAAGCCCGGCGCGGACCCCCCGCAGGTGGCCCTGCCCGATCATCCGCAGGATATTCGCGTAGTGCTGGCGGGCGAGGATCTCCGTCGGGGCCATGACACAGGCCTGGAACCCGTTTTCAACGGCCATCACGCAGCCGAAAAGCGCCACGAGCGTTTTCCCGGAACCGACGTCGCCCTGCAGGAGCCGCAGCATGGGGGCCGGTTTCTCCATGTCGCGGCGGACTTCCTGGATGACCCTTTTCTGCGCACCGGTCAGCGGAAACGGAAAACCGTCGATAAATTTCAGCACGCGCGCGTCCGTGATCCGGTGGACGAACCCCTGCTTTCGGGTGATGCTCATCCGCCGCTGGATGACCGAGACCTGGAAGAAATAGAACTCCTCGAAGGAAATCCGGCGCATCGCGTTTTCCTGGTCCTCGAAGGTCTCCGGGAAATGGATGTGCTGCAGGCTGCGTTTCATGTTGTAAAGCCTGTATTTATTGCGCAGAGGGACCGGCAGTTCGTCGGCGACCTGGTCACGGTAGCGCTCCAGACACAGCCGCAGGGTTTTGCGTAAATACCGCTGGGTGATCCCCCGGGTCAAAGGGTACACGGGGACAATCCGGCCCAGGCTTAAATTCTCCCCATCTTTCTCGTCGATCATTTCCCACTTGGGTGCCACCATCTGCAGACGGTCTTTATACACTTCCGGCTTGCCGTAACAGACCAGGCGCGCGCCGGCCCTGAAATAATTCACCAGGTAAGGCTGGTTAAACCAGACGCACGCCAGATGTCCCGTTTCGTCCTCGAGGATTATTTCCACGACGTGTTTTTTGGTGTACCAGCTGCGCCGGGACGAACCGCCCAGGATTTTGCCGGTGACCGTCTGCCACTCGCCGGTTTTTATTTTTGAAAGCGGCACGAGGTCGCGGCGGTCTTCG
>JACRHQ010000195.1 GCA_016217585.1 Candidatus Omnitrophota bacterium
AAACGGCCTTCCAGAAATGCCCGCGCGTAAACACCGGGGGAGGCGTGTCCCTGGAAATAAACGAAGTCACCGCAAAAATTGTCTGTGCGGGCGCGGAAAAAATGGTTGAACCCTACTTCAAGGAGGGTCGCCGCCGAGGCGTAGGTCGAGATGTGCCCGCCGATGCCGGCTTCCGCGTGGTTGCCGCGCACCACCATCGCCATCGCGTTCCAGCGGATGATGCTTTTGATCTGGCGTTCGAGGTCGCGGTTGCCCGGATAGGCCGGTTGCTTGCTTTTGGCGATGGTATTGATATAGGGGGTATTAACGGTAAAGGGAAGCGTGACACCGGCTTCCTGGGCGCGGATCTGCAGCTGGGAAAGGATTTTTTGGGCTTGTTCCAGCGAGCCGTGTTTGAGGACATAATCCAGGGACGTCAGCCATTCCTTGATCTCTATTTCCTCAACTTCCGAGGGCGGGTGCTGGGACTCATCTGCGCTCATGCGGGTCCTTTTTTATGCTGAAATCGGCACCAATTTTTTTCTGAAAATCGGGTTGCCCCCACTGTTTTGCTCCTTGATATTGATAGTAAGTCGCAAAACAAGCGTGGGGGCACCAATTTCCCTTCTGGGAAATTGGTGCCGAAGAAGAGATTTGAACTCTTACGGGAGTGATCCCACGGCGCCCTGAACGCCGCGCGTCTACCAATTCCGCCACTTCGGCAAATTTTATGGTTTTCAGTATATCCATAAAGGGTTTTGGTGTCAATTAAATTACGGGGATGAGAGATGCTTTGTGTTATAATTGACGCGTCATGGGAGAGACGATCGCGACCAACAAGAAGGCGTTCCGGGATTATGCCTTGACCGACCGCTGGGAATGCGGCATTGAGCTCAAAGGCGGTGAGGTCAAGTCAATCAGGGCGGGGCACGTCAACTTCAAGGACAGCTTCGCCCGGGTCTTTGAAGACGAGGCTTGCCTGTACAACCTTTATATCGAGCCCTACCGGCAGGCCAGTTATCTGAACGAAGAGCCCGAACGGCCCCGGAAGCTCCTTTTGCACAAGCAGGAGATTAAAAAGATATTGGGCCATGTCAGCCAGCGGGGACTGCTCCTTGTCCCTACGAAAATTTATTTTAACAACCGCGGTTTCGTCAAGGTGGAGATCGCCCTCGCCCAGGGCAAGAAGCTCTACGACAAGCGCGAGGCGATCAAGAAGAAGGACCTCCAGCGCGATTTGAGCCGCCGGGTGAAGAAAGCCCGGCGGTAACAAAAATTTGCCTATCCTTGGGACATCGGCTATAATTATTCCGTTCTTTTCCATAACGAACGAAGCCATACACTGCACATCCTTTCATTTTTTTGATATGGGGGTGATCGGTCTCGACTTGAGTTGGCAGGGTATAGGTGGCATGCCGGGGAAGCTTGGTCGGCCCCGTTAACAATCCAGGCACAAATAAACGCAAACGATCCAACGTTAGCGGCAGCCGAGGAGATCGTGGCTAAAGCATGGGCATTGCCTATGCCAGCTGCAATCCTTCCTCCGGTTGCACTCGCCTTAGTTCCTTAAACGAACTAAGCCCTCTTGCGGGCCTCGCCTGCGGGTCTGACAAGAGGACCTTGGCAGGCTGGTTGCGGACGAGTGCCTTGGCGTTCGCAACAAGACCTTAAAGGCTGGCCCTAAGGATCCTGTCTGCCGGAGGAATTAGGGTAAGACCAAAAGACAGACTACGCATGTAGAAGCTTATATTCCGTGACCCAAGGACCCGGGTTCGATTCCCGGCACCTCCACCAGTTTTTTCCATTAAATGCAAAAACCTTGTTACCCGAAAGGGGCAAGGTTTTTGCTTTTTATGGAAAAAAACGGGTGTCCCGGCCATGCTCCGCATGGCCGGGGGTACGTCTGTCTTTTGACTTGGTTCTTTCTCAAATCTCAACTTCTCATTCCTTTAATAAACGGATACAATAAACCCATCATAGATATTTGTTTTTTTAAAAAAAGGAGGGCTGTCATGCGTCAAATTATTTTCGTCGTTGTAGGATGTGCCTTTGTTTTCACGTTGGTCGGGTGTGAAACCATCAGAGGGATGGGCAAGGATATCGAAAATACGGGAAGAAATATCCAGAAAGGTTTGTCCAAAGACAAAGGGGGTAGTTAGAGGCGGGCTGCCCCCGTCAATAACGAATAAATAACTCCTTCCAGTTATTCCGCCGCATGTTATAATCCGTCTGTGCGCATGATATCTTTATTTTTAGTCATGACGGGGTTGTTCTGGTTGACCGTAACCGTGCCGTCGGTATCGGCCCAGCCGTCGCAGGGCAACATCGCTTCCATGCTGGGAGACTTGAGTCAAATGACACCGGAGCAAAAAAGCGCGTTGCTTGGATCGGTCGGCATCCCTGATGCTTCCGGGTTTTCGATGGCCAAAATCATCGCGTGGCTTATCTTCGGCGGTGTCGGGTTCGTCGCCTTCGTTTACGGCAAGAAGCAGCAAAGTTTCAAACCGCTTTTGATCGGCCTGGCCTTGATGGGCTACCCCTACTTTGTCAATGATACGTTCTGGCTGTATGCCGTCGGCGCGGGATTGTGTTTTCTCCTTTATTGAACAAATTATGGAATGGTGCGTTAATATCCTGGATTTTTTCATCCACCTGGACCGGCACATCAGTGAAATCATCGGTCATTACGGCGCCTGGACTTACCTGATCGTATTTCTGATCGTCTTCTGCGAAACCGGACTGGTCGTCACCCCGTTTCTCCCGGGGGATTCGCTCCTCTTTATCCTGGGGACGTTCGCCGCGGCCGGGCCGCTGGACGTTAAAATTGTTGCGGCGGTGTTGGCCGCCGCGGCCATTTTCGGCAATTCAGTCAATTACTGGATCGGACACTGTCTGGCGCCCAACATTTTTCGCCAGGGGAAGATTGGATTTATCAAACGGGAATACCTCGAGAGGACTGAACGGTTTTATGAAAAATACGGCGGAAAGACGATCGTCATTACCCGGTTTGTCCCCATCGTCCGTACGATCGCCCCGTTTTTGGCCGGCGTGGGGAGCATGCGTTTTGGGAGATTTACTTCCTATAATGTCGCCGGCGGCCTTCTGTGGGTTTGTTCGCTGGTCGGGGCGGGATACCTTTTCGGGAACATCCCTGTCGTGGAGAAAAATTTTACCCTGGTCGTTTATCTGATCATCGTCATCTCGTTTTTGCCGGCGGCCGTCGAGTTCTACCGCCACCGGACGCCGAAGATCAGACTGCCCGCCGCCGGTTAACCGGGCCATTTTTTTATGCGCTTAAGATACTGTCTGACCATTTCTGCCGTAATTCTATCCTCCGTCGGGCCAGCCGGCGCCGATGCCGTTTACGACGCGCACACACAGGTCGAGCTGGTCAGCGGCCGTTCCGTTATCCGCCCGGGCGAGCCGTTCCAGGCGGCGGTCCGGATGAAGATGGACCCCGGCTGGCACGTGTACTGGCAGAATTCCGGAGACTCGGGGCCGCCGGTTTCCGTCCAATGGAAATTACCGCCGGGATTTCAAAACGGGGAAATCCGCTGGCCTATGCCGGAGCGCTTGCAGGAGGCAGGGTTGACCACTTACGGCTATCCGCAGGGCGTGTTGCTGATTTCCGATATCTTGCCGCCGGCCGGTACAGAGGAAGGCAATGCGACCCTGAAGGCGGATGTGCGGTGGATCGCGTGCGAACGGATCTGCGTGCCGGGCCGGGCGGATATTTTATTGAATCTCCCCGTTGGAGCGATGGCCGGGGCAAGCCCGTGGCAGATGGAGTTCAACGAGACGCGCCGCCAGTGGCCGCAGCCGAACCCTTGGGCGGTGACGGCATCGCAGGACAAGGATTTTATTTATTTTGAAGCGGCCGTTCCCGCCGCAGAGTCCGCGGCGATCTCTGCCGTTGAATTTTATCCTTTCCGTAACGATATCATTGCTCATTCCGGCGATCAGGTTCTGCAAAAAACACCGCAAGGGTTTATCTTGTCCGTGCTGAAATCAAATCTGCTGACAAAGCCCGTAGATTCCGCCGCGGGGATCTTTGTCGTCAAGAAAATTCCGCCGGGAAAAGAGGCGTTTGTGGTCGATGTCGCGCGCGTGCCTGTCAGAAAAGCGGTGAGAGCGACAGCGTCAGCGGCGCCGGCCGCGGTCGTGTCCGGCATCTCGTTGTTGTGGGCGTGCGTGTTCGCTTTTATCGGCGGGCTCATCCTCAACTTGATGCCGTGTGTCTTGCCGGTCCTTTCCATCAAAGTGTTGTCGCTTGTCGAGCACGCGGGGGAACGCGCCCGGGCGATCGCCTCCGGCGGGAGCCTCGCCGTTGGCGGGATGTTTACTCTCGGCGTCCTGGTTTCCTGCTGGGTTCTCTCCGGGCTTTTAATCGTTTTGAAGGCGCTGGGACGTCAGGCCGGCTGGGGGTTCCAGTTCCAGTCGCCGGCATTTCTGGTTGCCCTGTGCCTGGTTCTGTTTGTGTTCGCGTTGAACCTGTGGGGGCTGTTTGAAATCAGTCTGTTTTTCCCGTGGGCCGCGGCGTATATCAATCAACGCTACGGATATTCGAAGGCGTTTTTCTCCGGGGTCCTCGCCGTTGTTCTGGCGACCCCGTGCACGGTGCCGTTTATGGGGACCGCCATCGGCTTTGCGGTGACCCAAAGCGCGCCGGTGACCCTGCTGGTTTTCACTTTGCTGGGGCTGGGGGTCGCGTTCCCGTTTCTTGTCTTGTCGGCGTATCCGCGGCTGTTGAAATTTGTCCCCCGGCCCGGCCACTGGATGCGGACTTTTAGAAAATTTCTGGCGCTCTTGCTTCTTGGGACGGTTATCTGGCTCGTCTGGATCTTGAGTTATCTGGTTGAGGCCTCGACGCTGGGGACGTTGGCCGCCGGGTTGTGGTTGATCGCGTCGGGTGTCTGGTTGTGGGCGAGGGCGCTGGACCTGCCTGTCCCGCTCCGCGGGACCTGTTCGGCCGGCAGGCAGAAACGCGGACAGCGGATTTTTGCGGTCATCTTCGTTGTCGTCGGCGTGGCCGCGCCTTTCAAGGCGATTGTGATGAAGGAGGGCCCCCTCCCGGCCAGGGAAGAGGCCCGGCCCGACGCTTCGTCGATAGGCTGGATCGAATATTCCCCTCAACGGGTACAGGAATCGCTTGATCAGGGCAGGCCGGTTTTTATCGATTTTACCGCGAGATGGTGCGTCAACTGCCAGGTCAACGAGCGCGTCACGTTGCGTCATGAAAAGGTCGCCGCGAAATTCAGGGAGTTGGGGATTGTCGCGGTCAAGGCCGACTGGACGCGCTTCGACGGGCGGATCAGCGCCGCGCTGGCCGGCTTCGGCAAAAACAGCATCCCTTTATACGTCCTTTATTACGGCGATCCGGCAAAGACGGTCAAGGTTTTACCGGAGATTATCACTCCCGATATCGTCTTGAAGGCGTTGGATGAAATGGTTCAATATCGTACGGCTGTCCGGTGAAGTATCAGCAATTTTGAGGTCTGGAAAATATGGCGACCGAGGATATGGCGTTCAAAATCAAGGCGGATTTTTTAAAAGTCTTGGGGCATCCCATTCGCTTAAAATTGATTGAAGAATTGAAGCGTGGTGAAAAAAGTGTAGGCGACCTCGTCGCCACATTTAAAATCGGGCAGTCGAGTATTTCCCGTCATCTCCTTGCGTTACGCAACGCGGGGATCCTGTCTTCCCGGCAAGAGAAGACGACCGTCTACTACAATATCGCGGACCATGATATTTTC
>JACRHQ010000197.1 GCA_016217585.1 Candidatus Omnitrophota bacterium
ATGTTTTGAATACCGATGAGAAGGGTCCGGACGAAGCGACCCTGCGGGCCGTCGAGAAACGCGCTAAAGAAGAAAACGCCGTCGTGGTGCCCTTGTGCGCGAAGATGGAGGCCGAGATCCTGGAGCTTCCCCCGGAAGAAAGGGCGGGCTATTATGACGCCGCCGGGATCTCTTCGCCCGGGCTGGCGCGCCTGGCCAGGGCCGGATGCGATCTGCTGGGGCTGATCTGCTTTTTCACTTCCGGAGAGAAAGAGACCCGCGCCTGGCTGATCCCCAAGGGGACCACGGCCCCGCAGGCGGCGGGAAAAATCCATTCCGACATCGAGCGCGGGTTCATCCGCGCCGAGATCTGCAAGTACGACGACTTCGTCAAATTCGGATCCTGCGCCGCCCTGCAGGAACGGGGGCTCCTGGCCATCGAAGGCAAAGAGTACGTGATGAAGGAAGGCGACATCGCGCACTTCCGGTTTAGCGTGTAAGACGGGCCTGCCCATAAAGAATTTGCCTTCCTCGCCATTCTCGTATAGTATGTATGTATAGAGAAGAGAGAGGTCCCGCATGTCCATCCCGGTTATCATTCTGTTATCCGTTAATACCCTGCTTTTGATTGTCCTCCTGACGCGTGAGCTCATGCACCAGAAAGACCCGGAGCGCCTGGAGCGGCTGGTGCGCGAGGAGATTTCCAACAACCGCATCGAGTCCACGAAAAGTCTGGGCGCGTTTTCCGGACAGCTCCTGAAGCTGACCGAGATGAACGAGGGGAAACTGGAACGGATCCGGGACATCGTGGAAACCCGTTTAAGGGATTTGCAGGAAGATAACAGCCGCAAGCTCGAGAAGATGCGCGAGACGGTCGATGAAAAGTTGCATTCCACCCTTGAGAAACGTCTGGGGGAATCCTTCCAGATCGTCAGCGAGCGGCTGGAGAAGGTGCACGCCGGGTTGGGGGAGATGCAAAACCTCGCGTCCGGCGTCGGAGACCTGAAAAAAGTCCTTTCCAACGTGAAAACGCGGGGAACGCTCGGCGAAGTCCAGCTGGAAACCATCCTGGAGCAGATTCTCACTTCGGAACAGTACGCAAAAAACATCCCCACCAAACGGGGAAGCCGGGACCCGGTGGAATTCGCCATTAAACTTCCCGGCCCGGATGGTCAGGGGTTATTCATCCCCATCGACGCCAAATTCCCCACGCAGGATTATGAGCGCCTGCAGGACGCCCAGGAAGAGGGGAACAAGGATCTCATTGAGCAGGCGGCCAGGGCTTTAGAGGTCCGTTTCAAGACGGAAGCAAAAAGTATTAAGGATAAATATATCGATCCCCCGCAGACGACGGATTTTGCGATCCTTTTTGTCCCGATGGAAGGGTTATACGCCGAGGTCCTCCGACGGCCGGGCCTGTTTAACCATCTCCGCCAGGAATTCGATGTGGTGGTGACGGGACCGACGAACATCTCCGCTTATTTGAGCAGCCTGCAGATGGGTTTCCGCACCCTCGCTGTGCAAAAGCGCGCCAGCGAGGTCTGGCAGTTGTTGGGAGCGGTAAGAAACGAGTTTGTCAAATTCGGCGATATCCTGGATAAAACGCAGACGCGTTTGAAGCAGGCCAGCGAGGAAATCGAGTCCGCCGCGCGCAAGTCGCGCACCATCGAGCGCAAATTAAAGGACGTCCAGGAATTGCCCGCCTCGCCGGCCCTCGGTCGCCAGACTCCGGCGAGCTCGACGGGATCCGCAGGGAAACCGGATTTTCTGGAAGACAGGAGCGAGGATGTTCCCAGGCAGCCAGTCGATGATGACACGCTTGTCGCGTGATTTCTTCCCGCCGCATGTCGTGACGTTTGTCAGCGACCGCAGCGCTGATTTCAAACTATCCAAAAGTTCAAACCCTTTGACCAAGCCGCAGGGCGCGTTTTTGACGAAGCAGTTGGGGTTTCGGCTGCCGGAGGTCCTGACGGTCCGGCAGGTGCACGGCAACAAGATCCTCGTGGCTGCCCGGGGTGCCGCCCGAAAATCCGTTTCCATGGAAGCGGCCGACGGCATTTTGACGGACCGGCCCAATCTGGCCCTTGCTGTTCGTACGGCTGATTGCCTTTCGGTCTTTATTTACGACCCCCGGAACGAAGTTGTCGGCCTTATCCACGCGGGATGGCGCGGAACACAACAGCAGATTGCCAGGCGGGCCGTGACCCTGATGCGCGCGCATTGGGATTCGCGTCCACGGGATTTGCGTGTGGCCTTCGGCCCGGCGATCCGTTCCTGTTGCTATCAGGTCGCGTCGCCCTTCCTGGAGCATTTCCCCAGGGAAACGGTCAAGCGCAAACAGGGATATTTTTTCGACCTGCCGCAGGCCAACAAAAATCAGCTGGTGGAGGCGGGGGTGGACGCCGCGAACATCACGGACTGCGGGGTATGCACGCGTTGCGAACCGGAATGTTTTTCGTACCGGCGCGAAGGCGAATCCGCGGGGCGGATGATTTCGTTAATGATGCTGAAGGGAAAAGGAGTTTGAAATGCACATCGTTATTCTTGTGACGGCCAAAGATCAGGACCAGGCCAACAAAATCGCGGAGAAACTGGTTGCCGATAAACTGGTTGCCTGTGTTAATGTAGTACCGGGAATCCGCTCGATCTTCCGTTGGGAGGGGAAACTCGATCGGGCCGAAGAAGTCCTGCTTGTTTTAAAATCCCGCCGCCGGCATTTTCCCTCCATCGTCAAGACCGTCAAGGCCCTGCACAGTTACGACGTCCCGGAGATCATCGCCCTGCCGATCGTGGAAGGGGACAAGGATTATTTGCGGTGGATTACGGAGTCTACTTAATTTATTTCTTGCCGTGGGATATTGCTGGTGATGTTGGCCTTCAGGCGCAGGTTGTTGAGAAAGTCGTTGAACGTTTCTGTCCGCCGGTTGGTTAAAAGCGATTCGGCAAGTTTCCCTTTGCGTTCCTCAAATTGTTTCTCGTCCGCCGGGACATAGGAATCCCGGTGAAGGACGCTGTAGCCGACTTCAGTTTCAACCACCCCGCTTAAATTGTTTTCCTGCGTGAGCGCGAAGGCGGCTTCCTGGAAATCTTTCGCGATCCCGACGACCGGCAGATATTCGCCGCGGCCGAAGACGGGCGTTTGATGGATCTCGAGCCCGAGGTCCTTTCCCGTTTGGGCAAAATCCTGCAGGTTTGTCTTTCCGAATTCTTCCTTAATCTGCGCGAGATATTCTTCCGTCTTTTTGCGGGCGATCTCTTTGGCTTTCCCTTTCAGGACGGCTTCCTTGACCTTGTCCGCGACCTGCGCGTATTCAGGGACATAGCTTTCTTTCTTCTCTTTTATTTTCGCGATGAGCACCCCGCGCGGCGTCTCGAAGGGTTCGTTGACGGAATTTTCCGCCATCTGGAAAATATTGTTGAGGAGTTCGTAAGACCATCCCAGGGAGAGGTTGGGTTCTTCCTGGCTGAAAAATCCGCTCGTTTTAACTTCCACGTTATATTGGGGGGCGATTTTTTGCAGGTCAGGGTCAACAAGCAGCTCTTGAAAGATCTTGTCCGCCTTTTCTTTGACAGGTTTTTTCAAATCTTCGGCGGTTGTCGCCGGTGCCGGGGCATCCTTTGTCTCTTCTTTCACCGGTTCCGGCGCCGGAAAATCGAGGCTGATATACTCGACGTTAACGGTCGGCGGCACCAGGAAGGCGTTTTTGTTTTGCGCGTAATAATTTTTGGCCTCGTCTTCCCGTGAAGAAACTTCATTTTTAAACTGGTCCGGCGTGACCAGGATATAACTGACTTGCACCTTTTCGTTTTCCCGCTTGAACGCGTCCTTGATCTCCTCGTCGCTGACGGTTGCCTTCGCTGTTTCCTGTTCGAGTAATTTGGCGAATTTCAGGTTGTCGCGCGTATTTTCTTCAAATTCCCGGGCGGAAACACGGAAGGCATAACGCAGGATGTCCTTATAAAGGAGGGGGTCAAAACGGCCGTCGCGCTGGAAGAAGGCATATTGGCTGATTGTTCGGACAACCTCCTCGTCTTTGACCTGGATTCCTCTCCTGTGGACTTCCCGCAGCAGGACCAGCCGGTCCCAGGCCTCGGCCTCCAGATTAAGGAAGCGGGCGATGTCATTGAATTTGTCGCCGAAGCGTATCAGCGCCTGCAGGCGCACGGCCCCGTAGGCTTTTTTGAATTCATCCAGGGGGATTTTTTTGCCAAAGATTTTGCCGGCATCATCGGCCTGCTGCTTGTCGACCAGAAGATACGCGCGTCCGAAGAACCCGAAAGAAAGCACGATGATAACGGCAACGACCCACAGGATTTTTTTGGCAATGCCTTTTTTACGTAACAGTTTTAACATGGGCGGTCTTGCTCCTTGTTGAAATTAAAATTAGGGTTGATTATATACTTTCACCGCAGCTTTGACAAGCGGTTTATATATATATATTATACTTG
>JACRHQ010000193.1 GCA_016217585.1 Candidatus Omnitrophota bacterium
GAATTGGTCGCCGAGATCCTGGAGACCGAGCCGGGCAAAGTCGACATCAACGCCCATTTCGTCAAGGACCTGGGGATGGATTCGATGATGGCCCTGGAAATTCTGGCGGGGATCGAGAAAAAGTACCGCATCGTTATCCCGGAAGACATGTTGCCCAAGTTCACGTCGTTGCAGGCGACGGTCAACATCGTGCAGAATGTTTTGAAGAAGAAATAACGTGATTAACCCAAGACGAGGAGACAGTCATGTATTTTAAAAAACTGGAGCTTTTCGGGTTCAAATCGTTCGCGGACAGGACAGTGTTAAATTTTGAACCGGGGATCACGGCCATCGTCGGCCCCAACGGGTGCGGCAAAAGCAACATTTTCGACGCCATCCGCTGGACGCTCGGCGAGCAGAGCACCAAAGAACTGCGCGGGGCTTCGATGGAAGATGTCATCTTCAACGGTACCGCCCAGAAACCGTCGCTGGGGTTTGCCGAGGTCAGCCTCACCTTCGCCAACCAGAACAGGGCGCTTGCCATTGAATATGACGAAGTGACGATCACCCGGCGGTTATTCCGCTCCGGCGAAAGCGAATACATGATCAATAAAACGATCGTGCGCCTCAAGGATATCCAGGAGCTCCTGATGGGCACGGGCATCGGCGCCGAGGCTTATTCGCTGGTCCAGCAGGGGAAAGTGGATCTTGTCGTGAGCGCCAGACCCGAAGACCGGCGGATGATTTTTGACGAGGCCGCCGGTATCACCAAATACAAGTCCAAGAAAAAAGAAGCGCTCAACAAGCTCAAGGATACTGAAAACAATTTACTGCGCCTTAATGACATCGTCATCGAGGTCAAACGTCAGATAGGTTCCATCGAGCGTCAGGCCAACAAGGCCAGGAAATACCAGGAGGAATTCAAGAATCTCGAGGCGCTGGAGGTCCGGCTGGCCAGGCGCCAGATGGGCTCTTTCGGGACAGGGCGCGAGGAGATTCATGCCCGGATCGAGGCGTTCAAGAACCAGGAACTGGAGTTAAGCCGTCAGATGGAAGGAAGGATCGCGTTTCTGGACGAACAGATGAACGGTTTGGCGGAACTGGAACAGAAAATTAACGACCTGCACGCTGAAGAGATCAAGCTCGACGGCCAGATGGACCTGGATAACCGGCAGATCGGGTTCAATCAGGAGCGCGTGGACGGGATCCGGCAAAACAGCGAACGGCTCCAGGAACAAAAAAAGCAGCTCATCGAGCGCTGCCGTACCCAGCAGGAAAAAGTGGAAAAATTAAAGCAGGAGCTGGAGGCGATCCGCCAGGGCCTGCAGATCAATGAAGAGACGCTCAAGGAAAAACGCGTCGAACTCAAGCGCTGCGAGGGCGCTATTAAGGAAGCCAAAGACAGAATAGTGGAAGACGAAGAGAAGATTATGACCTTGACCTCGCAGCAGGTGAGCGTGCGTAACGAGCTTACAGACGTCATGAAGGAGGTCCAGGGCGCTTTGGCACGAAAACGCAGGCTGGAAATTGAGCGTGAAAAAGTCTCGGTCGAGCACAAGGACATGGGGCAGAAGTTGTCCGAGGTCGAGGGAGAAACCAGCGCGCTTCATGAAAGGATCCTGCAACTGGAAAAGACGAGAGAGGACCAAGGGGCGCTGCTGGACCGGTCGCGGGCTGCCCTGGGCGAGTTAAAACAGACGATCCATGAACTGGAAAAGAAGGCCATGTTTTTCAGCTCGCAGAAGGACTTTATCGAACGGCTCCACGCCCAGTATCAGGACATCCCGGACCCTGTTGTGGAAGGGCGTCTGATCACGCCGACGGCGCCCCTGGATCATCACACGGGCATTATCGGCAAGGTGAAGGAAGTCCAGTCCGTCCAGAACGGTAAATTCGGATTTTTCAAGAACCTCTTCGCCAAAAATGATGTTCAGCAGTTATATGAAATTATCTGCGAGGCCAAATTCATCGAGCTGGATCCGCAGCAGGTTTCCAGGAAAATTGAAGAGATCCACGCCGAGGTTGAGGCCTTGAAGCTTCAGGAGAAAACCGACGCGGAAAAGATCGAACAGGAAGTGCAGGTCTTTCGCAATATCCAGCAGGGCATCCATGACCAGGAGAAGGCGCTTTCGGTCGTGAAGGCCCAAAAGGAAGACTTGCTGGAGGAAAATACCAAGTTGCGTGAAGAACTGGAACTGCTCGTCGCTGAATTGCAGGAGGTCGACGGATCTCTCGCCGCCGTCCGCAAGTGCGAAGAGCAATTAAACTACCAGCTGGATACGGTTACCCAGGACATCGGATGGTGCCAGGCCGATATCAAAAACAAGCGGGAAGCCATTGCCGCCAGATCGCAGGAAAAGGAATCCGTGACGGTGGCCATCGCCCAGATGGAAACGGAACTGGAGAACGAAAAGGAAAAATTGGTCAGCTCGCAGGAACATCTGGACATGTTTTCCAGGGACCTCGACGGCTGGCTTGAGGAAATCAAGCGTATCGACGATGAGGCGGCGCTCGGCGCATCGCGCGTCGCGCAGCTTGAGAAAGATGTCCGTGCCCTGGCGGAGAAGATTGAGGAGAGCAAACGTCAGAAGGAATCGCTTAAAGAGGTGACGGCCGGTCACGCCCGGCAGAAACAAGTTCTTAACGATCAGGTCCAGGAAGTCCGTGCCGGCACGACGGCCCTCGAGGAAGAAATAGATGCCATCAAACAGGAATTGCATGAACAGCAGATGAAAGAGCAGGGGCTGGCCTTCCAGGAAAAGAGCCTTAAGGACCGCCTGCAGCAGACATATAAGATCAACTGGGACGAGATGGTCCAGGGCGAACCGGCGCAGGCGCAAGGAGAATCCGCGGACGGCGCCGCGCAGCCCGAAGAGGCGTTCAACGAAGAGGAAACGGTCGCGGAAATCGAGCGTTTAAGAAAGCGCTGTGAGGCCTTCGGCAGCGTCAACCTCGTCGCCATCGAGGAATATGAAGAACTCAAACAGCGTTTTGAATTCCTGACGAAACAGCAGAGTGATCTTCTGGAAGCCAAATCCCAGTTGATGGATACCATCAGCAAAATCAACCGCTCCACCCGCCAGATGTTCATGGATACGTTCAACAAGGTCAGCGAAGAGTTCCGTATCCATTACCGCATGCTCTTCGGCGGCGGGGACGCGGACTTGGTCCTGCTGGACCCGGAGAATGTCCTGGAATCAGGCATCGATATTATCGCCCGTCCTCCGGGGAAAAAACTGCAGAATATCAGCCTGCTTTCCGGCGGCGAGAAGACGTTGACGGCCATCGCCCTTATCTTCGGGGTATTTAAAGTCAACCCGAGTCCGTTTTGCGTCCTCGACGAGATCGACGCCGCGCTGGACGATTCCAACGTCGGGCGCTTCAGCTATATGCTCAAAGAGTTCGCCAGGATTGCCCAGTTCGTGGTCATCACGCATAATAAAAAGACGATCGCCAGTTCCGATATCATGTACGGGATTACGATGCCGGAAACGGGGGTTTCACGCATCGTTTCGGTCAAGTTTTCCGACCAAAAAAAGGAAGAGGCGGTCTTGGCCAGCGTATAGGAAGAGACGGTTTGGGCAAGAGGTTCGGTATCGGGCCCCGGCGTTTATTTCAGCCGGGGCCCGATCTTTTATTCTTGATTGCAGCAGACGCGGTTTTTCCCGCTGAATTTAGCGATGTACATCGCCTTGTCGGCCTTGGCGATGAGTTCTTCTTTGATGCCGGCGTCCCGGGGGAACGAGGCGACGCCGATGCTGACCGACACGTGCAACTTGTGCCCATCGGAGTCAGGGGACAAATGGAAGGCGCACTCCGCGATCCTGGCGCGGATACGTCCGGCAATGGCCGCCCCCTGGTCTTGGGGGGTTTGTGTCAGGATCACGGCGAATTCTTCGCCGCCGTAGCGGCAGGCGTAATCATTTCCCCTCGAAGAATCCTTGAGGATATTGGCGATCTCCCTCAAGACAGTATCGCCGTTGTGGTGGCCGTAGGTATCATTGAGTTTCTTGAAATCATCGATGTCGAGTATCAAGAGTGTGAGAGGTTGGTTGCCTTGCCGGGCCGATTCGAGTTCCTTCGAGAGCTGGTCCTGGAAAAACCCGTGGTTCCACAGGTTGGTGATCGAATCCGTATGGCTCTTGTAGCGGACCAGTTCGTAGAGGTTGGCGTTCTCGATGGCCAGTCCCGCCTGGTTGGCGAGCATCATAAAAATCCGCAGCTCATCGTCGGTGATCGGTTTTTGGGTAAAGAGGTTATCCGCGACGATAAGGCCGTTGACCTTGTTTTTCGCCTTGAGGGGCATAATGACCAGTTCGTGAGTTTTAAATCTCTGCAGGAAGGCGTCCGTTACGTATTGGCCGATCTGCGCGTGGGTGATGTGGACCGGCGTCCCGTCATGATAGGCCTTGGCCAGCGGGCTCGGGTTGTTGGGATCCAGAGGGACCTTCAGGTCCTTGACCGATTGGAACAACGCAGAACGTTCCATGTTCAGGGCGACGTTTTCTTCCTTGATTAAATCTTCGAGGTGAGGTTTCACGGCCGAAATGTACTGCCAGATTCTCTGCGCGTGTTCCCCGGATTCCGGGCCGATAGCCATCTGGGGCTCCAGGCAGCGCTCCTTGTGGTTGACCAGGAAAAGAATCCCGCGGTTGAACCCCAGCCCTGTATGGGAAGTGACGCTTGTCAGGATAATATAAAGGATATGATTCAGATCGAGTGTCATGCGCATGGCGTTACTGACTTCATAAAGGACAGTCAGATCCCTGGTCGCCCGATCGAATTTTTCCCGCAACGTCTGTAAGTCTTTGATGTTTTGTGTATCCATGGTCAGGCTCATATTCTAACTCCGAAACATTCAATTGGCAAGGATACCACCTTAAATACGGGATGTCAAGGGAGCCCGGAAAAAACGTTTTTGAGGAAACCTGTAACTTATTGTAAGAAAACAAGTTGTGGCGAGTTTGGCGCGGGAGCGCTTCCTTGACACTGTATAGTCTGTATGTTATACTTCTACCCATTCTGTTTACCCCGCACAACATGATTGTTGGCGGAGTTCCGGTATTTTTCTATGGCTGACCTGAAGCTGAACGTGAACCTGGTGGATGTGCTTGTCTTATGCGTGTTTGTCCGGGGGTTTTATGTCGGGTGGAAGAGCGGTTTGGTCGCCGAGTTTTTTCGGCTCGTCAGTATTTTGTGTTCGACATTTCTTGTCGTGCATTATTATTTGCCGTTGGCGCAGTTTTTGCTGGAAAAGCTCTTTATCTCCGAAAAGATTTGTGAGTTTACGGCCTTTACGATTGCGGCGGGAGTGGTATTTGTCCTTTTTTTCCTGATCCGTGAAGGCTGGTTGATGCTTTTCAAGTCAGACACCAATTCATCCGTGATTCACTGGGGCGGAGCCGTTTTATCGCTGGCAACGAGTTATTTTGCCGGCGGGCTGTTGTTTCTGGCGCTTGTTCTTTTAAATAATAATTTCTGGAACCGGGATCTTGCAAATTCATTCAGCCGGGTCATCTTGAGCAAGACATCCGTTCAGGTGTACCAGGCCGGCTATACGGCTTTCGTCAAGCCGTTTTTCCCGGGGGAACCGGTTAACGCGAGGGTGTTAAAACTGATCGGGAGTAATTTTGATGGGCCTCATCCCTGAAGAGATCATCGCCCAGGTTATCGACCGCTGCGATATCGTCGAGACAATCGCGTCCTATGTCCCGCTCAAGCGTGTTGGACGGAATTTTAAGGCTGTTTGTCCCTTTCATCACGAGAAGACGCCGTCGTTTATCGTTAACCCGGACAAACAGATCTTTCATTGTTTCGGCTGCGGTGTCGGCGGGAATGTCGTGAGTTTTATCATGAAGCAGGAACGGATGGAATTCCCGGAAGCGATCCGGATGCTCGCCCAGAAGGTGAACGTTTCCATCCCGGC
>JACRHQ010000194.1 GCA_016217585.1 Candidatus Omnitrophota bacterium
CACGTCTTTTCTGGATTATTTCGACCATATCCCGCCGGAAGACCTGTATGTGCGTGTCGTCAAAAGCGATGCCGTGACGGTCCTGACGGTCCATAAGGCCAAGGGGCTGGAGTTCCCGGTGGTGATCCTTCCTTTTTTGGGGATGGATGTCCAGGTGGGCAGCCGCAGCGAAGGGTCGGCGCAACCCTATGTCCTGCGCCGGGGCCGGGGAAGTTCCGCCCTGGAGTTGCTCCGGCTCAAGGGGAAATATTTCCAGTTCTCCGACGAGCTTTATCAGATCCACGCGCAGGAATATAAAAAGGCTTTTATGGCCGAGTTGAACAATATTTACGTGGCGCTGACCCGCGCGCGCGATGAACTGTACGCGTTTATCCCTGAGAAGGTCGGCAACGCCTTTAATCTGGCCCAGTTGTTGGTCCCCGAAGAACTCCGGACGGCCGGCACGCCGGTGGCAGTGTCGAGTAAACCCGCGTCAAAACCTGTCTTGATGGAATTACCGGCCGCGCGGTATCAGGACTGGATCGGATACCTCAAGGATGAGTTCGCGGGGATGGACGATGTCCGGCACCGGGAGAAGCGCCGGCGCGGCGAGGCCATCCATTTTATGCTTTCCTTGATCGGCAATCTGGACAAGACGGATGCGAAGACCGCGCTGGACGGGGCGCGCCGGCAGGCCGGGTATAATTTCCCTTCCCTGGAAGACGGCTTGGGGTATCTGGCCGTCGTGGAGCAGCTGATCAATCACCCGCCGGTCAAACCGTTTTTTTATTGCGGACGGTCCCAGGTATTCACGGAAAAGGAAATCGTGGACACGCGGGGGCATCTGAAACGCCTGGACCGTCTTATTGTCGCGGAAAAAGAGATCCGGATCGTGGATTTCAAGTCTTCCCGGGACCCGGAGGGTAAATACGCCGATCAGGTCCGGGATTACATGGCCATCGTCGGCAGGATGTATCCCGGCAAGACGGTCAAGGGGTGGTTGGTGTATTTGGACAAACTCGAAGTGCAAGAAATAGAAATGTAGTCACCAAGTCTCAAGGTCACAAAGTCACCCGCAATATTTCTGGTGACTTGGGGACCTGGTGACAGGTGACCCGATTCTATGAACAAGATTATCACGTACAGTTTCTGTGAGCCGTTCATCGGCCGTCTGGCCGACGATATCATAAGGGATTACCTCGCCAAAGACCGGGACTTGAGCCGTCTGGCCGTCGTCTTCGGCGGCCACCGGCCGGCCCTGTTCCTCAACCGCGAACTGGCCAGACGCGTCGGGGACAGTTTTTATCCGCCGCGGTATTTCACCATCGATGATTTCGTGCGGCATGTCGTCCAGAAAAAGGAACAGTTTACGGCAAGCCGGGACCTCGACCAGTGTTATCTGATTTACCGGCTGGCGCGCGAACACGCGCCGGCGGTCCTCAAGGGCCGCGAGACGTTCGCGCAATTCCTGCCCTGGACGCGGGAGATCCTCGCGTTTATTGATCAGCTGGACCTGGAGGATATCGACGACCGCCGGCTCACGAACATCCGGGCCAGCGCGACCATCGGGTATGATGTCCCCGCGGATATCAACCGGTTGCTGGAACATATCATTACGCTGCGCCGTTTTTATCATGAAGAAATCAAAAAGACCGGTGTTTATTCACGCGGGTTCCAGTATCTGCGCGCCGCGCGGTTGATCGAAGAAGTCCGTTTTGAAGAATTCGATCGGATTTTATTCTGTAATTTCTTTTATTTCCACCGCTGCGAGGAAAGAATAGTCAAAACGCTCTATGAGCGCGGCCAGGCCAGGATGATCTTCCAGGGCGACCAGCGCAAGTGGCCGGTCCTGCAACGTATCGCCGAACGATTCTCCTGCGTCATCCAGGAGGGCGAGGCCGTCCCCGCGCCTTCGTTCCGGTTGAACCTGTACAAGGCATTCGACGTCCATTCCACCGCCGGCACGGCGCGCGAAATCCTCAAGAAAGTCCGCGATCCCGGGAAAACGGTCATTGTCCTCCCCGACGCCGACAGCCTGGTGCCGCTGGTTTCGGAAATTACGGGCCTGGTGGAGGAGTTCAATATTTCCATGGGGTATCCCTTGCGGCGGAGCAGCCTGTATTCACTGTGCGCGTTTATATTCAAGACCCAGCTTTCCAAAAAGGACAAACGTTATTACGCCCTGGATTATCTTCAGACGCTGCGCCATCCGTTTGTCAAAAACCTGCAGATCTCGGACGCCGTGCCCGCGGCCGCCACGCGCACCCTGGTCCATAAAATCGAGGAAATCCTGACCGGCAAGGTCCCGACGGCCGTTTCCGGGAGCCTGTTTATCGCGCCTGACGAGATCGCCCGGCTGGACGAGCTTTATTCGTTGACGCTGGAGATGACCGGACGTCTGGGGATCGAAACCACCCGCGCGGACCTGGCGCGGACACTGGGACAGATCCACCGGCTGCTTTTCACGGAGTGGGAACGTCTGAATAATTTTCAGGACTTCGCCGGGTGCCTGCAGCGTTTCCTGGACACACTCCTGGAAAAAAGTTTCATGAAAAATTATCCCCTGAACCTTAACATCGCCGCCCGGATGTGCGAGGTCAGGGAGGAGCTGGCGACGGCGAGTTTCCGCGACGAGCCTTTCAACCGGGAGGAGATGTTCAGGATCTTCGACGGGAAGATCAGCCGCGAGCTGGTCGCCTTCCGCGGCTCGCCGCTGCGCGGGCTTCAGATCCTGGGGTTGTTCGAAACGCGTTCCCTTAATTTCGAGGATGTGATCGTGCTGGACGTCAACGAAGGGGACCTGCCCAAATTGGATGTTTACGAGCCGCTTATTCCCCGCGAGGTGATGGTCAGCCTCGGCCTGGACCGGCTTGAACTGGAGGAAGAGATCCAGCGGTATCAGTTCATGCGGCTTTTGTCCTCGGCCCGGTACGTGCATCTGGTCTACCGGGAAAGCAGGGATAAGGAAAAGAGCCGTTTTGTCGAGGAGTTGATCTGGTAATAACAAAAACGCCGGCAGAAGCTCGAGGTGATGGAGGCCGCCCAGGCCCACTTCACGCTCAAGGTCCGCGCGCGCCGGACCGTGATCCCCAAGACCCCGGCGATGATCGATCGCCTGCGCACGATGCGTTATTCCGCCTCCAGCGTGAATACTTATCTGCGCGACCCGGTGGAGTTTTATTATAATTATGTCCTCGGCCTTAAAGAAAAAGAGGACCTGCTGGACGAACCGCAGGCCCGGCAGGTAGGCACGTTTTTGCATGAACTCCTGGAGGAGGGCTTCCGGCCGTTTCTGGGCAAAAAACCGAAAATTGACAGTGCGTTTCGCGGCCGCTTTGCTAGAATATTCGAAGAAAGGTTCGAGTCGACTTTGGCCAGGTCGATGAAATCCGACGCGTTCATGCTCAAGACCGTCATGGCCGAGCGCCTCAATCGTTTTTTGGACAATGAAGAAACAAACAGCGACCGTCAGGTCGAGGAGATCCTGCACCTGGAGAGCCGTTTCGAGGACACGGTCCCGCTTTCCTGCGGGGATATCCGTTTTATTTATGTGGTCGACCGCGTGGACCGGATGAGGGACGGAACGCACATGGTCGTCGACTACAAGACCGGCACGACCGACCTCATGCCGAAGGCGCTGGAACAGGTCGCCGCGCTTGAACTGACGCGCGAATCGGTGGCCAGGGACGTCCGGTCGTTCCAGATCCCGCTGTATTTTTATTATATGGACCGGGCGTTTCCCGGCAAGCCGGTCAACGCGGCGTTGTATAACCTCCGGACGCTCAAATTCGACAAGTTCATCGATACACCGGCGGACTGCCCGCGCGGGCAGATCCATGCGGCTTTCCTGCGGGCGCTGGATTTCGTGATCGGCGAGATATTAAACCCTGAAATTAACTTTGAATCCGAGGAAGACGTCGTTATCGGGGCAAGGACAAAACGATGATCCAGTTCATTTTTATTTTGATCGTGGTCGCGGTTTTTATCGCGATCCTCTGGGCCAATAACACGCTGAACGAGGAATACCGTTTCAAAGGCACCCTTGACAAGGAACACGACGCCCGCAGAAAAATTGAAGGCAAGAAGAAAAGCTCGCTGATTGGCGGCAAGCCGTGACCGGCCGGGCAATATTGCAGGGAAGGACTACGGGGTGAAAGGTCTTTCTTTATATTCGAGGTTGTGCATCAGCTCACTGTGGAATGTCTTTTCAAGTTCGGGATAATTTTGCAGCTGCCATTTATACAATTCATCTGCCGTTGCCGGCACCGGATTGGGCCCGGCGTTTTTAGCCAGGACATCGGCGAATTCCTTGTTGAGTTCGGAATATTCTTCCAATTGCCAGCGGTAACGTTCTTCGTCGGTCGCGGGGACGGGTCTGGGTTCGAGTTTCCGGCGGATCTCGTTCGGAAACTGGGCGCGTATTTTCGCGTAGTCTTCCAGCTGCCATTGATACCGTGTTTGCCAGGAATTCTCTGAAGCCGGTCGTTCCTCATCGGCGCCGGCCATTGAAGCCGGGTCCAGAGCCGTCATGCAGATGACCGCAAGGATGATTTTTACGAATTTGGAAGACATGGTTTCAATCTCAGACTACAGACCAACTATACCATACCCGCTTCGGAAAAGGCAAATGAATAGATAAAAAATGAATAGATAAAAATTGAAGGGATTGACAGAACAGAGGGACATGATAATATTCAGATAAAATGGAGAAAGTTCGATGCGAGTCCCAAGTATAATTATTTTTCTGTCTTTTTTTTTCTTGATGCCGGCAGCCGGCCACGCCGGCGTTGAAGACCAGCTTTACAAAAAGGCGCAGGCGGCGGCGAAGGCCGGTCAGACGGATTTCGCCTTTATGTATTACAATCAGCTGGACCGCGAATATCCCCGCTCCCGTTACCGGGACCAGATCCTTTTCGCCGAGGGCGAATATTATTATCAGATGCCCGGCTATGCGCAAGCGTCCAGGCTTTTCCAGGCCCTGCTCAAGGATTACCCGGACTCGGACGGCAAATTGTTCGCCCTGGTTTATCTCTACAAGATGGCTGAAGCCGGCCGGGACCAGGCGGCGCTGGAAGAGGCCAGAAAAGAGATATTAACTCTCCGGCAGGTCGGCCTTATCTTCAAGGAATCCAGGGAATACAAGTATCGGTCCGCGTCTTATCAGGACTACCGGGCGGTCTTCCGCATTGACAAGGTGGAATTTTACAAGGGGGGAGAGCTGTTTGCCACGGTTTCGTACTAAGTTCCTCTATGGGGCGGGAATCGTCGCCGTCCTTTTCATCCTCGTCGTCACGGTCGTTTTCAACATCCTCCTCGGTCTTTCCAGGGTCAGGATCGTCCAGGCGGCCAACGCGCCCATTAATGATCGTCTGGACATCGGCTATATCGGGTATGTATTTCCCAACATTGTGGTCCTTAAAGGTGTGGCCATCCACGGCCGGGATTCCCTGACGCCGGCGCAGCGGCTCTCTATCCCCACGGTGACGGCGGAATTCTCCGTACTGGAATTCGTCATCCGCCAGAACGTGACGATCCGGAAGATCAAATTTTACAGCCCTTATGTCCATGACGGATATTTCCGTGATTTCCTCTCCCGGAACGGAAAGCAGTTGATGACTTTTTTGCTGGAGTTGCCGCGGGTCGATTTTCGTTTTTCGGTCAAGGAGGCCCTCTGGGATTTCACGCGGGGCGCCGGCAGCCCGGATCATACGTATCTGAATTTTATTTTTTCCCTGCGCAAAGAGACCGTTTCGGTCCATGGCCATGTCCGCAGGGACAAGTTCGGCGTGCCCCTGCAGTTTGATTTCAAGGGGCTTTTGATCGACGACGGCATCTTGATCGACAACCTGGACATCCAGCGAAAGAATCTGTATTTGAAATTATGGGGGGCGCTGCAGAAAGGGCAGCTGCGGCTCAATGGTTTTTCGTTTTTTGATACCTATCCCCGGGAGGAATATCAGCTCGTCAAGGCAAATCGCGGCGGCCGCGTCCAATCCTATCTGCAGAAGTTCAGGAAAATCCCCCCCGGGGTCAATTTTGATGACAAGGATGTCTACCTTATCGACATGGATTGTCTGGCACGGTTGGCTCCGCCGAAAGTCCACGTGGACCATCTTAACTTCAGCCTCAACGATACGCCCGTGAGTATCGAAGGAGACCTTTCATTCGCGGAACCGTTTTCCGTTGACCTGAACATCCTCGCCGACCCCGCCCGTTCCAAAACGTTCGCCTTGAAAAATTTACAAAAGGTCCAATGGCACATCGCCGGCGCGTTGAGGGATAAAACATTTACAAGCGATAATGATCTGGCCATCATTTTCGACAAGGCCAGGAACCCGAACTTTCCCTTTGAAAGGATGGACGGCAGCCTCAAAGGCCTTCAATTTTCAGTGGATCAGTACGCGCGCCCCGAGCTGCGCGTCGGCCAGGGGGAGGTCATATTCCGCGGCGCCGAACACCTCCGGAGACTGGCCCTGGAAAATTTGAGAATGTCTTTGAATGTCCTGAACAAGAAATTAAGGATGGTCGAGGTCCGGGCGCCTTTCTACGGCGGGGAACTGGCGGGAAAGTTCTGGCTGACGACGGGGCCTTCCGCCTCCAGGCTTGACGGGGCGGTGGCCTTAAACGACGTGGACGTCAGCGGCCTTGATGAGCTTCTGTTTGACTTCGCCCGGGCCCAGGGGAGGCTGTTTGGCCGGGTCCATCTGACCAGTGTCCCCCGCTTGAATCTGGACGGGCAGTTTGATGTTTACAACGGCGAACTGGAGAAATTCGCGTTTTTCCAGTGGCTTGCGGGCACCTTCCATTTGCCGTCTTTGCAGAAAATCGATTTCAGGCAGGTCTCTTCCGGCTTCTCGGCGGACGCGGATGCCTTGAAGTTCCAGGGGATCCTCCTGAAGTCCGGCGATGTCAATATCGACGGCTATTTTAATGTCGATAAGGACAATCTCGTCTCCAGTTATTTATCCCTGGCCTTCAGCAAGCGGCTTTTGGGCGAGTCGCCCAAATTCCGTCCCATCTTGAAGATCTTCGGGGAAGATGTCCCCGCGGTCATTTTTGATTTCCAGCTTTCCGGGATGCAGGACGCGATGAATTTTCAGTGGCTGCCCTCCAGGCACAAAAGCATGATCCAGGAACGGATCCCCGATTTTATCGAGCGGATCATCGAGCGCAATATCGATGAGATGATCGCGCCGGCTGCCCCGGTGCAGCCGGGGCAGGATCCGCCGCCGGATCAATAACGGCAAAAAATGGAAGATTTTATAATTTTAAAATTCTTCCATTTAAGTTATACTGTGACAGTTCATTGTAAAGGAGCGATCATCCATGAAACGCATGGCATTTTCCGTAGTCATGTTGTTGGCCCTTTTCGGTTTTATCGGTCCGTCTTTCGCCGCGCCCGCGTACGGCACCCGTCTGCCCAAAAAATTCCATCTCTCCGTCGGCGGACAAACCCATGCGGTCCTCGAGAGGAAGATGGACCGCGATTATGGCGAGATGAACAGCCTCCAGCATTTTTTGCTTTTGTCCTTCGGCATCGCCGATTGGCTTTCGCTGGATTTAAAGGGCGGGGCCGGAGATATTGAACAGCAGCCCTCGGCTGGAGGCGAGATCCAATATCCCGCGTTTATGGCCGGAGGATATGGCTTGCGTCTGAAATTGTACGATGACGCGAAGACCAAAGCCGTCCTTGGGTTCCAGCATATCAGCGTCCATCCGTATTCGGTCTTTATCGGCGATACCAAGAACAAGGGGGTGCTGGACGATTGGCAGTTTTCGCTCCTGGCCTCCCATGAATGGATGGGCGTGACCCCTTATATTGGGACAAAATGGTCGCGGATGGATTACATCCATTGGGTCGAAGATACCAGAAAACGCAAGAAATCAGATTTGGGAAAGAGTGTGGGGTTAATCACCGGCCTGGATATCCCGGTGACATCGCGCGCCTGGGTCAACGTGGAAGGGCAGTTTGTCGACGTCCAGGCCGTGGCCGTCAGCATTAATTACGCTTTTTAAATAGGGCTTTTCGATGAGAACCGAAAATGTGAATTTGCTGGACAGGTTGGGCTTGTTTTGTCACATCAGCGGTGTTATTAATATATATTTGGGTGTTCTTATTATTATGATGGACATTATGAACAGTGACCCTCGGCAAATCCAGGCGGGGATATATATCTGCGCGACCGGCTATTCTTTCACCAAGATTTCCGCCAAAATCGCCTTGGTGGTAGCCCTAGAGAAGAAATCGGAATCTTGAAACTGAAATAATCATTTTATGAGAAGCGCGGTATATTTTTTGATCTTTAGTATATTTGTTTGCGGTTGTGCGACGGTGCCGGGAACACCGCCTCCGAGCCACAGGATCCACCTGCCGGGCACGGTTATTTCCAAGGAAGAAGAAATCCCCCCCGGACTTCAGAACATCGAGAACAAGGCTCTGGAAGGGTACGTCAGGAGGAAGGGAGTCGTCTTCGCTAAAACGGATTTTCAGGGTGTCCTCAAGACAAGTTATGTCAGACTTCATTTCGAAGGCCAGGGGAAAGGGACGCGCAGTTTTGATCTGGACATCGAAGGAAAAACCGACGGAAATTCTTTGATATGGAACGGGAAGACGGTCAAGCCGGGGTATTTTTTTATCGAGCTCCCGGTGGGGGGTTACCGTATCTCTTCGATCGCCATCCCCGTTGGCTCCACGCTCGCTGAGGAGGCTATTAACGTCCGCTTTGAGGTTATTCCCGGCGCTATCGTGTACCTGGGGACGCTTAAAGTCCAGGGCACGAAAGAGAGGATCAAGCTGGGAGGGGTCCCGGTCATCAAACCGGGCTTTGATTATGATGTGCAGGTACTCGATGAACGCGCCGAAGGGATCTTAGCTTTTCATCAGCGCTATCCCGGTATCCCTGCCGTCATAGAGACACGGCTTATGCGGATCTCCCGGTGAGGTCCCAGGCGCCTGAAAAAATTATAAAGAGATATGGGAAGTCTGGTACTTTATGGTACAATTAATTTCTAATAATGAAAATTTTTACAAGGAGGAAAAAATGAATTCTGCAGTTAGAGTGTTGTGCGTGGCGGTTTTGATCGGTGCCTTGGCAGG
>JACRHQ010000198.1 GCA_016217585.1 Candidatus Omnitrophota bacterium
CAAGGACCTTCAGGGCAAACGCATCGCTACAGAACTGGTCAATGTGAATAAAAATTATCATAAAAAGAATCACGTCCAGGCGGACGTTGAATTCAGCTGGGGGCCCACCGACGCGAAGGTGGCCGACGGACTAGTCGACGCGGTGGTCGAGTTGACCGAAACGGGGAGCAGCCTGCGGGCGCATAAATTGAGGGTGATCGGCGAGGTCTGCGAATCCACGACGCAGTTTATCGCCAACAAAAAGGCCGCGCGGGACCCCTGGAAAAAGGCGAAGATGGACCAGATTGTCCTGCTTCTCAAAGGCGCCATCACGGCCAACAACATGGTCGGATTGAAAATGAACGTGCGCAAGAGCGATCTGGATAAGGTCCTGGACATTTTAACGTCGCTGAAGAATCCAACGATTTCCCATTTAAGCGACAAAAACTGGCTGGCCATCGAAACCGTGATCGATGAAGGCACCGTGCGCACGCTGATCCCGGGCCTTAAAAAAGCCGGCGCGCAGGGGATCATTGAATATCCGTTGAACAAGGTTATTTATTAATTGATAGAGGAGGAAAGACGTATGCCGTGCGGCAGAAAAAGAAAACGACGTAAAATCAGGACGCATAAGCGCAAGAAACTACGAAAGTCGCTGCGTCAGCTCAAAAAACGCGACTGGAAATAGTTTATCCGTCCCAAAGTTTTCAGGTGGCGGATAAAAATGACGCAGACAGGTGATGTCCATGCGTATCCCTCAAATCATGAAATTTTTATGGTGCGTCGGCATCGGGGGGATGGTCCTTTTATCTCCCCGTCCCGCGCAGGCCTTTGCCCAGGAAGAACGGGTCGCCCTGACCCGCGGGTTAGCCCATTATATTATGGGTTACCGGGATGATCTGCTGGGGCAGACCAACCGCGCCGTCCTGGAGTATGAAAAGGCGGCCCAGTTTGACCCAGGAGAATACATGACCCATCTGAGGCTGGGGACCGGCTACGCCCGCCTGAATATGCTCTCCGAGGCGCAGGAACAGCTCAGACTGGTCCACCAGTTGAACCCCGAGGACATGCAGTCTCATTACCTGCTGGCCCTGATTTATTCCAACCAGCGCCGGTACGATAAAGCGGCTGAAGAATATGAGATCATCCTGAAAACTTTTTCCCAGTCGGACCCCAAGAATATTGAAATTTACAGTTACCTGGGGCAGCTGTATTATTCCCAGCGTAAATACGACCAGGCCATCGCGCAGTTTGAGAAAATTTTGGCCTTGGAACCGAACAATGCCGACGTGATGTATATGCTGGGGTCGCTTTACGTGGAAACCGGCCAGAGAGAACGGGCCATTGAAATCCTGAAGAAATCCATCGGCGTCGATCCCGAGCACGACGGAAGTCTGAACACCCTTGGCTATCTTTACGCCGAGGACGGCAGGAGCCTGGATGAGGCCATGGACTTTATCCAGAGGGCCTTGGCCGTCGATCCCGACAACGGGGCTTACTGGGACAGCCTGGGATGGACGTATTACAAAAAGGGAATGTACGAAAAGGCCCTGGAGGTGCTCCTGAAGGCCGATGCCTCTTTGAAAGACCCTGTGATTTATGATCATATCGGTGATGTCTGCCGGAAGCTCAACCGGACACAGGAGGCGGTCAAATACTGGAAGCTTTCCCTGGAACTTTTGCCGGGCCAGGAAAGCGTCCATCAGAAAATTGATTCCATCGAGAATGCCCGGGTCCGTAAATGACCGTCTAACTCCAGCGGATCCTGCCCCATGCGTAGTGTCAGCCTGTTATCACCTGCCAAACTGAACCTTTTCTTGAAAGTCCTTAACAAAAGACCGGACGGGTTCCACAATATCACGACGGTCTTTGAGCGGATCGATCTCTGCGACGAAATCCACTTGAAGCTTAACACGACCGGGGCGATCCGTATTCATTGCGCGCATCCGCAGGTCCCTTGCGGCCCCGGGAATCTGGTTTACCGCGCGGCGCGTATGCTGCAGGAAGACTTCGGGGTCAGGAACGGCGTTGATATTGATTTGAAGAAGAACATCCCTGTCGCGGCGGGCCTGGGGGGCGGGTCCAGTAACGCCGCGACCACACTCAAAGGGCTTAACCGGCTTTGGAAGCTGGATTTATCTTTTTCCCGGTTGTTGCCGTACGCCCGCCGGATCGGCAGCGATGTGGCTTTTTTTATGTATGATTATCCCTGGGGCCTGGGGACCGGCCGCGGGGATTGCATCAGGAAATTGGCGATTTCAACGAAGCTTTGGCATGTCCTGGTTGTGCCCTGTTTCAAACTGTACTCCGGCGAGGTTTACGGAGGGTTGGGGCTGCGGGAGGGCCGTATGAAGATGTTGACAAAGACAGGTGATAATGCTACTATTTTTCTCCGCCGTTTACGACAAGCCCATGTTTCTCAAATAGGAGAGGGGCTTGTCAATGATCTGGAAAAAGTGGTTTTGCGTCTTTCGCCGGGTGTCGGGAAATTACAGCAGCGACTAAAATCACTGGATACCCAGGGGGTTATGGTATCAGGCAGCGGCCCTTGTGTATTCGCGATCACCGGGACCCGACGGCAAGCCGAAGAGGTCCGGGCGGTTTTGGCCAGGCGCTTTAGCCGGACGTTTGTGGCAAGGACCTGTTAGAAATGGAAGATCGCAAACATTTGTCTGCGCTGTCATTCCCCAAATGAGGCGGTGGCGCTCGGCCTTGTGTTTATCAGGTAATTTGCCCGGTGGTGTAATTGGTAACACACGAGAATTTGGATCTCGTTTTCCAGGTTCGAGCCCTGGCTGGGCAGTGGTTCGACGCGGCCCGCCGAAAGGCGGGCCTTGCTCACCATCTGTTATCATGGATAAGGCCGCGGAGAACCACCCTGAGTCCCTCGACTTTGCTCGGGATTGGTTCGAGGGACTGGTGAGCCTGCCGAACCACAAGCGAGGAGCGTAGCGACGAGCGCGTCGAAGGACAACATGCAGAACTTAAGGACGATCATTTTAGCGGCGGGCAGGGGGGTGCGGATGAGATCCGAACTGCCGAAGGTTTTGCACGAGGTTTGCGGCAAGCCGGTCGTCGAATATGTTGTGGATGTGGCCCAATCCGTTGGTTCTTTGAAAACGTACGTGGTTGTCGGGTACAAAGGAAAGCTTGTCAAAGCCCGCCTGGGATTCGGAGTTGTGACGGTTGACCAGCCCCGCCTGGCCGGCACGGCGGACGCTGTCCGGCGTGTCGAGCGGCACTTGAAAAGTTATCGAGGGGATGTTCTCATCCTCTGCGGGGACACGCCGTTGTTGAACAAGACGGTGGTTAAAGATCTTGTCAGAAAACATAAACAGACGGGGGCGGCATGTACCTTCTTGACGGCGGTTGTTCCTGACCCACGGGGATACGGGCGTGTTATCCGGGATGACCGCGGCGTCGCGGTTGCCATTCGCGAGGAGAAAGACGCCAGTGAAAACGAGCGGGGTATTGCTGAGATCAACGTCGGCGTTTATTGTGTCCGCAGCCGCGAGTTATGGAAAGCCTTGAGAGGTGTTCGGCTTAATCCGGAGAAAAAAGAATTTTATTTAACCGATATTATTGATCTGTTCCATCAGGATGGATCAAGGGTTGAAACAGTGAGCACGGAGGATCCGGTGGAAGGGTTGGGCGTCAATACCAAAGAAGATCTGGCCGTTGCCGAGCGCGTTATCCGCGAGAAGATTTTGAATAATTTTATGCGTGACGGTGTCACGATCGTGGACCCGGCGACGACGTATATCGACGCCGATGTCAAGATCGGGAAAGACACCCGTATCCGCCCTTTTACGGTCATCGAAAAAGATGTCCGTATCGGGGACCGTTGTGTGATCGGGCCTTTCGCGCGGCTGCGCCCCGGGACGCGGATCGGCAATGAAGTGGAGGTCGG
>JACRHQ010000026.1 GCA_016217585.1 Candidatus Omnitrophota bacterium
AGCAGCATGCGGCACAGCGTTGTCTTGCCGGTGCCGATTTCTCCGGTGATGACGATAATGCCCTTGCGCTGCTGGATGCCGTAGAGAAGGTGGGAGAAGGCTTCCAGGTGATGAGCGCTGGAAAAAAAGAAGTCAGGGTCGGAGGTGACGTTAAAGGGGTTTTCCCGCAGATGGTAGAATTCCTTATACATTGGCTGAATTATAGCACGCGCCCCGGCTTTGGTAAACGATTTGTATGATTCATTACGGATGAAAAGTAATTGTCACCAGGCGGTATTATGCTATAATGCCCCCTGATGAATATCACGGTCGATGTGCAACCGCCGCGCGGCGCGGAAAGACGGATGTCCAGACGGTTTGATTTCCGCGAGCCGGTGCAGTTCAGGTCCGTTAATCCCGTCCGTTCCGGAGGGTGCCTGTCCTGTGATTTAAGCGAAGGCGGATTACGGATCAACATCAATGAATTCGTGCCGCCCGGGACGGGATTGACCGTACAGATCCCTTTGCCCGCGCAGCAGTTCGTCGAATACGCCGGCCGGGTGGCGTGGGTCAGCAAGCTTCCCTTCGCGGAACGTTATCAGCTGGGACTGGAATTCTCTAAAGACAAGATGTTTTGTGCGGCGAGAAATGAAGTGGGGCAACTCATCAAGCGCCGTTTATAGCCGTGGCGGCGCATTTTAATCTTATTCCAAAAGGAGCCTGAGAAGTTATGCCAGAACAAAAAGAAGTCAGCGAGGTTGGAAAAAATTGCGCGGGTTGCAAGAAGCCGATGAAGAAAGCCAAACGGTACTACCGCAACGGCGCCTATTACTGCAATAAAAACTGCTTTAAAAAGAAACTTGCCGGCGAAGGTGCTGAAGCCGGGGCCAAGGCCTAAGAAGGAAAAGGATGAACCAGAAAAACTACGGCGGTCAGGAACGCAGACAATCTCAACGCGTCAACGTCCATATCCCCTGCAGGATCGCGCATGAAGAGGGCGATATTGTCGCCGAGACGGTGAATGTCAGCCGCTCCGGCGCCTATTGTCGTCTGGGCAGGCGCATCGGGATCATGACAAAATTGAAGGTCCAGCTGTTGTTGCCCGTTCGCAAGGGGGAGAAAAACATGACGAAAACCATCCATTGCCAGGGGGTCGTGGTGCGCGTCGAACCCTGTCCTGAAACGGGCAATTACAACATCGCCGTATTCTTTAATGAAATCTCTCAGCGGGACGCCGCAGCCATCGACGATTACGTGAATTCCTGCGCGGGATAACGCCCGCGCGGCCGACACGGAGGGGTGCATCAAGCCATGGAGAACGCCATCACAGTCAATCTGACGCCGTTACAGGTCCTTTTGTCTCTGGCCTTTCAGGTCTGGATGATTGTTTTTCCGATCATCCTGATCCGGAAGATCAATTATCTGACGGATATCATCCAGGAACAGTTTTATCCGAACAACAACAGGGAAACGCAATAAAAAGGCGCGTACGGGTTGAATGTTCCGCAAGAAATACGCGGTGACGGCAGGGTCTCAAGGCCTATCGCGGTTTTATATGCCGACGAAAATTTTATGGTCTTTGACAAGCCGGCCGGCATCCTGGTGATCCCGGCCCCGGCAGATCCTCGCCGGACGCTGGTGGACATCGTCAACCAGCAATACGGTTCGTCGCCGGAGGGGAAGCTCCACCCCTGTCACCGCCTGGACCGTGAGACGTCGGGCGCGATTATTTTCGCCAAAGGCAAGCGTTCCCAGCAGCTGATGATGGATCTGTTCCACCGCCGGGCGGTCACCAAGCGTTATATCGCGTTTGTCCAGGGGAGACTCCCCCGCCGGCAGGGAGAGTTGCGCGGCAGGATCCGCGACCTTGAACAAAAGAAATTCCAGCGCGGAGCGGCGGCGAAATTTTCGATCACGCGTTATCGCGTGATCGAGCAGCGCAAAAATGTGAGTATTGTCGAGGTCATGCCGGTCACCGGCCGTACCAACCAGATCAGGATCCAGATCGGTGAAATCGGACATCCGCTTGTCGGCGAGCGCAAATACGCGATCGCGCGGGATTATCCCTTGCGGTTCCGGCGCGTGGCCCTGCATGCGGGCGCCCTGGAGTGGACACACCCGGTTTCACACAAAAAAATCAGCGTCACATGCCCCTTGCCCAAAGACATGGAGGAGTTCATTGAACGAAACGGAAATTAAAGGAAGGTCTTTAAACGATCTGTCCCGGCTCTGCCACCGGATCGCGG
>JACRHQ010000022.1 GCA_016217585.1 Candidatus Omnitrophota bacterium
AATTTACTTTTCGGTTCAATAGGCGGCATTCGCAACATGTTGGCAAAATTTTTCATCGATTGATGGAACAAACGATGCTACGGCAAGCTACCCCATACCGCCTGATCGTCGATAACTAGATTAAAGTGCATAACCAGATATTATGATTATAGTTTTTGTATTTTTAGTGGTTTTTCTAAATATGTTAAAAGTAAAGGAGCAATTTAAATAGCCGCCCACAAAACACAAAAAAGGGAACACAGTACTTAATTCCGAAATAAGTATTGTGTCCCCCTAAAAGGGGGCCGCGGATAGTAATTACTTGCATAATGTGTTTGCACATATTATACTTAATGCAGAGAAGGAGGCGCAAACCATGCCCAATATGACGCTCGCGATCCCGGTGGATCTGAAGGAAAGAATGGACAAGTTCAAGGAAATGAACTGGTCGGAGGTCGCCCGCCAGGCCATCCGCGAAAAAATGCTTCTTCTGGAACGGATGAGCCAAATGCTTTCTGGCAGCACGCTCGACGGTGCTTCCATTGAAGCCCACGCCGCCAGGATCAAAAAAAACGTATCCAAAAAACATAAGGCGGCCTGACCTTGCAACTTGTCGTTGACGCCAATATCCTGCTGGCCGCTTTCCTGAAAGAAGCCCTCACGAGGGAACTTCTGCTGGATTCAAGACTTGACTTGACCGCTCCCGAGTATCTGCTTTCGGAGACGCTCCGCCACCTGAACACCAGCGCGTCGATCAGAAAACGGATCGGGTTATCCTCCAAAGAAATAGAAGCACTATTCCTGCTGTTAACGCAACGGATCCGGGTCTTCCCGGAAACATCATATCAGTCTGTCATGGCAAAAGCCCTGACGCTGGCCCCGCACCGGCAAGACGCTCCCTACCTGGCGCTGGCGTTAATACTGAAGGCCGCCGTCTGGTCGAATGATAAAGGCGTAAAAAAACAAACGACTGTAACGGTTTATTCAACCACGGAATTGTTGACCATGTTACGAAAAGCGAATGATCAAGCTCGGAATTATTGAATTATCATTACAAACCAAAAAGAATTTTATAAGACAGGCGCTTTAACCCCATGCACAATTCTTTTCAGCATATCCGCACCTACATCTTCCGGGGGCTTCTGGCCATTATCCCCATTTTGTTGTGCCTGCTGGCCGTCCAGCTGCTCTACGTCCTCATCGACAAAAAGGTCATCGGGTTTTTAAACAACTACTGGCAGGTGCGCAAGGTCCCGGGCATGGGCATCCTGCTCGTCCTTCTTTCACTGTATATCATCGGCCTGGTCGCGAGCAATATCATCGGCCACCGGTTTCTGCGTCTTCTCGAAAGCATCAGCCGGCGCATCCCTTTGATAAAGACGATCTACGCCGCGGGCAAACAGCTTTCCCAGGGACTCGCGGCGGGCGAGAAGGGCGGCCAGGCGTTCCAGAAAGCCCTGCTGGTCAAGATCAACCCCGACGGTCTGTGGGTCCCCGCGTTCGTCATGAGCTCCATCAAGAGCCGGACGACCGGCGAGGAATTCCTGTTCGTCCTTGTTCCGACGTCCCCGACGCCCGCGTCCGGGTTTGTTTGCGTCGTCCGGCCTTCCCAGACGCTCGACCCCGGCTGGACCGTGGAAGAATGCCTGAAAGCCGTCGTTTCGGTCGGCATCATCACCCCTGCGGAAAAAGGCATTAATTTATAAGAGATAAGTCAACCATGCCGCTGACATCAGCCATACTTCTGGTATTTATTGCAGGCTACGCGGCGATCATCCTGTAACACAAAAGCGGCGTCAACAAGGCCGCGGTGGCGCTGATCACCGCCGTTGTGTGCTGGGTACTGATCAGCGTCCAGTATTTCCCGCAGACCGACCGCACGCTGGGCCCCTTGAACAGCCACCTGGCGGACACCTCCCAGGTCATGATCTTTTTGCTGGGGGCCATGACGATTGTCGAATTGATCAACACCTACGACGGGTTCCAAATCATCAGCCGCTTTATCACCACCCGCAGCAAAAAAACGTTATTGTGGCAAATTTCGCTCGTCACCTTTTTCGTCTCCGCCGTGCTCGACAACATGACGACGTCCATCATCATGGTCCTGTTGCTGCGCCGTTATATCCCGGAACACAAAGACCGGTTCCTGTTCGCCGGCATGATCATCGTCGCGGCCAACGCCGGCGGCGCCTGGTCGCCGATCGGGGACGTCACCACCACGATGCTCTGGATCGGCAACCGCGTCAGTTCCTGGAGACTGATTTTAACTCTTTTCCTGCCAAGCCTCGTTTCTTTGATCGTGCCTTTGCTATGTTTCTCCCGGACGCTTTCTCATGAAAAATTGATTCCCGCCGTGGCCGTCAAGCCCGGGCATTTTCCGAAAGGCACCAAACGGGTCTTCATCCTGGGCATCACCGCCCTGGTTTTCATCCCCATCCTGCGCGGACTGACGGGGTTGCCGCCCTATATAGGGATTATGCTGGGGCTTGGGCTGATGTGGATGCTGACGGACCTCATCCACAAGGAAGAACATTACCTGAAAGTGCCGCATGTCCTGACACGCATCGACGTCTCCAGCGTCCTTTTTTTTCTGGGGATCCTGATGGCGGTCGCGTCGCTGGAGACGACCGGTATCCTCGAGGGGATATCTCATTGGCTGGACGCGAGGCTGGGAGACAAAAATATCGTTGTGGGGATGATGGGGATTCTGTCCTCGATCATCGACAATGTCCCCTTGACCGCCGCCGCCATGGGCATGTACCCCGTCGACCATTTCTCCCTGGACGCGAAGATCTGGCCGCTGGTCGCTTACTGCGTGGGGACGGGAGGGAGCCTTCTTGTCATCGGTTCCGCGGCCGGGGTGGTCGTCATGGGGATGGAGAATATCCGGTTCGGCGCTTACATGAAAAAAATGACGCTGCCCGTCCTGGCCGGGTATTTCGCCGGATTATTGATTTTGCTGCTGCTTTAAACGGCCCCAAAGAATTGAATTATCTTTACAAACCAAAAAGAGTTTTATAAGATACGGCCATGACTGCGACGCAAGAAACGCTCAAGCAAACCCCGCTGTACAACGAACACGTTGCCCTCAACGCGCGCATCGTCCCGTTCGGCGGATGGGAGATGCCCGTGCAGTACGAAGGGATCCTCGCTGAATACGAACACACCCGCAAGGCCGTCACGCTCTTTGATACCTGTCACATGGGGGAATTCCTGGTCCACGGCGGCTGCCGTGAATCGGGGCTGGACCAAATTGTGACGATGTCCATCGCGGACATGCCGCTCAAGTCCTGCCGTTACGGCATGATGCTCAACGACCAGGGCGGCGTTATCGACGACCTGATCGTCTTCCGCGAAGAGAAGGAAAAATGGTTTATCGTCGTCAACGGCGCCACGACCGCCAAAGACGCCCGGCATTTGCGTGAACGCCTCCGGCAACCGGAGGCGTTCGAAGACATTTCCGCCTCCATCGGAAAGATTGACGTCCAGGGGCCGCTTTCCCGCGAGGTCCTGGAAAAATATGCCCCCGGTATCGGCAAGCTGGCTTATTATACCTTTGATCAATTCAACCTCCTGGGCGAACGCGTCCTTATCAGCCGCACCGGATACACAGGTGAATTGGGATACGAGATTTACTCGTCGGCGCGAACGGTCGGCGCCATCTGGCGGGAATTATTAAAAAACAAAGAAGTAAACCCGGCTGGCCTCGGGGCAAGGGACGTCCTGCGGCTGGAAGCCGGATACAGCCTTTACGGCCATGAATTGAATGAAGACATAACGCCGCTGGAGGCTGGACTGGACAAATCCGTTGATTTCACGAAAGATTTTATCGGGAAAGATGCCCTGCTGACACAGCGAAAGGAAGGCCTGCGCCGCAAGATCACGGGTTTTATTTCCGACACCCGCCGCGCCCCAAGGCAAGACCAGCGGATCTATTCCAGGACTGGTGAAGCTGTCGGGACAGTCACCAGCGGAACTTTTTCGCCATTTTGTCAAAAGGGAATAGGGTTAGGATTTGTTCCTCTGACCTGTGCGCAAAAGGGCGTGACCATATATTTCGCGGAAGACAAAAACGCGGCAAAAATCACGGGAAAAATTTTTTATCAAAACGATTCGCTTAAAAAAACCACGGCGTAAAGGAGACAAGGGCAATGGAGGTCGTTGATTATTACCGGTACA
>JACRHQ010000025.1 GCA_016217585.1 Candidatus Omnitrophota bacterium
CAATCCTCGACCAGACGGTGCGCCCGGCGCTGCAGATGGACGGCGGTGACATTGAGTTGCTGGACTATAAAGACAACGTCCTGCGCGTATTTTACCAGGGGGCGTGCGGGTCCTGTCCCAGCGCGACAATGGGTACGCTCAGGGCCATCGAGAACATCTTGAGGGATCAGTTCAACCCGGACGTGGTCGTGGAGTTGGCTGACGCTTTTTGAAACGATTCGCGCGGGAGATGACGATGATAAAAGGGGATGCCTTAACACAAAGAAAATGCCGGCCGTGCGAGGGAATCGGCAAACCGCTGGACGCGGCGCAGATGAAGGAATACCTGCGCCAGACGCCCGGGTGGACGGCGGCCTCCGACGGGAAAAGTATCTTTCGTGAATATGTGATGAAAAATTTTGCGGCCGCGGTGCGGGCCGTCAACCAGGCGGCGGAAATCGCCGAGGCCCAGGGGCATCACCCGGACCTGCATCTGACCGGCTACCGCAACCTCAAGATTGTTTTGACCACCCGCGCGCTCGGCGGAGTGTCGGAGAATGATTTTATCGTGGCGGCGAAGATCAACGAGCTCGTGACTTAAGGAGCGCAGCGAACTTAAGTCACAGGAGCGAGTTGACCCCGCACATTGTTGTAAGTCTAACGACTGTAAAACCAATGTGCGGGGTAAATTCGTCCAACAAATTTACGTTCGCTGACGCTCCGTAAATTTAGGACTCATTTATGTTCAAAATTAACCGCAAAATCGAATACGCGCTGATTTCCCTCAAGCACATGAGCCGCAAGTCGCCGGGGCAGATCACCTCGGCCAAAGAGATCTGCGACATGTACAGCACGCCTTTTGACCCGACCTCGCGCGTCCTGCAGATCATGGCCCAGCACAATATCCTGCAGGCCGAGCAGGGGGCCAAGGGCGGGTATATTATCGTCAGGGACCTTTCGAAAATCTCGGTGCGCGAGCTCTCCGACATGATCATCGGGCCTATTGAGATCGTCAGTTGTTTCCACGGGGACCACTCCTCCTGCGAGATTACGGCCACGTGCCATATTATTTCTCCGATGCTTAACTTGAACGAGCGGATCAACAGGATGTTCGGCGCAATCACAGTCGCGGATTTGATCGAGTCGAGACATCACGGCGAAAAAAGTATCCGGCAGAAGACCATAAAAGAGCATCGCAAGGAATCCGTCGCCGGTTAGCGATCCAGCAGAGGCCATGCATAAACCAGAGGAAACGAAAATATTGAACGAAAAGACGATCGAGGAGAATATCCTCACCAGCCGCGATTATAAATACGGGTTTTACACGGACATCGAGACCGACCGTATCCCGAAGGGGTTGGGCGAGGAAACGGTCCATCTTATCTGCGACAAGAAGAAGGAGCCCGACTGGATGCGGGAGTGGCGGCTGAAGGCGTACCGCCACTGGAAGACGATGACCGAGCCCCATTGGCCGAATTTCAAGTACGGGCCGATCGATTACCAGGCGGTCAGCTATTACAGCGCGCCCAGGAAGGCCAGGGGAGGGCCCCAAAGTATCGACCAGGTCGACCCCGAGCTGCGCAAGGCCTTTGAGAAGCTCGGCATTCCGCTGGGGGAACAAAAGCGTCTGACCGGGGTGGCGGTGGACGCCGTTTTTGACAGCGTCTCCGTCGGCACGACCCACCAGACGGAACTGGCCAAACACGGGGTTATCTTTTGCTCGATGACCGAGGCGATCCGGAACCACGCCGATCTGGTCAGGAAATACATGGGTTCCGTCGTCCCGTACACGGACAATTTCTTTGCCGCGCTCAATGCCGCGGTCTTCAGCGACGGATCATTTTGTTACATCCCCCAAGGCGTGAAGTGTCCTTTGGAATTATCGACGTATTTCAGGATCAACGCGGCCGAGTCCGGGCAGTTTGAGCGTACGCTTATTGTGGCCGAGGAAGGGAGTTACGTCAGTTATCTCGAGGGCTGCACGGCGCCGATGCGCGATGAAAATCAATTGCATGCCGCGGTCGTCGAGCTCGTTGCGATGAACGACGCCCAGATCAAATATTCCACCGTGCAGAACTGGTATTCCGGGGACACGGAGGGCCGCGGCGGGATCTACAATTTCGTGACCAAACGCGGCAAGTGCCTGGGCCGGCGGTCCAAGATCTCCTGGACGCAGGTCGAGGCCGGGGCGGCGATCACCTGGAAATACCCGAGCTGCATCCTGCAGGGCGATGAGTCCGTCGGGGAATTTTATTCGGTGGCCCTGACCAATAACCGGATGCAGGCCGACACGGGCACCAAGATGATCCATATCGGGAAAAAGACGAGCAGCACCATCATCTCCAAGGGGATTTCCACGGGTGAATCCAACAACAATTACCGCGGGATGGTGAAGATCCTGCCTTCGGCCGACGGCGCGCGGAATTTTTCCCAATGCGACTCCATGCTCGTCGGCAATAAATGCAGCGCGAACACGTTCCCGTATATCGAGGTGAGAAACAGCACCGCGGTCATGGAACACGAGGCCTCCACTTCCAAGATCAGCGCCGAACAGGTGTTTTACCTGAAATCGCGCGGGCTGGACATGGAGGAGGCCGTTTCACTGATCATCAACGGTTTCTGCAAAGAGGTCTTCAAGGAACTGCCGATGGAATTCGCCGTGGAGGCCGTGCGGCTTCTGGAGATGAAGCTGGAGGGAAGTGTTGGGTAAAGATGCCTTAACGAAAGGTTGCGCCATGTTTGAAATCAAGAACCTGCACGTCAAAATCAACGATACGGAAATTTTGAAGGGGATCGACCTGACGGTCAATACCGGCGAGGTCCACGCGATTATGGGGCCCACCGGCTCGGGCAAAAGCACGCTGGCGAAGGTGATCGCCGGGGACCCCGCCTACGAGGTGACCGAAGGCGGGATCTTCTACGAGGTCAACTTCAAAAAGGTCAATATCCTCGACCTGGAGCCCGAGGAGCGCGCGCGCGAAGGCATCTTCCTCGCCTTTCAGTATCCGGTGGAGCTGCCGGGGGTGGGCATGTCGTCGTTTCTGCGTTCGGCCTTCAACGCCGTCTGCCGGCACCACGGCGCCGAGGAAATGGACCCGATCGATTTCGACGAATACCTGCGCAAAAAAATGAAACTGCTGGACATGGACGAGAAGTTCATCGGCCGTCCGGTCAACGTCGATTTCTCCGGCGGAGAGAAAAAACGCAACGAGATCCTGCAGATGGCGATCCTCAACCCCCGCTTTTCGGTCCTCGATGAAACGGACTCGGGCCTCGACGTCGATTCGATGCGGGTGGTGGCCGACGGCGTCAACAGGTTAAAGAGCAAAAACAACGCCACGCTGGTCATCACCCATTACCAGCGGCTGTTGAATTACATCGTCCCCGATTTCGTGCACGTCCTGGTGGACGGGCGGATCGTGCGTTCTTCGGGCAAGGAGCTCGCCCTGGAGGTCGAGGACAAAGGCTACGACGGGTTGATTAAGAAGTGATCAATACGATGACCACACAGACGGAAAGAAGCAGCCTGTTTATGGAACAGCTCGATGTGTTGACCGGGCCGCTCGCGCAAGAGAAGTCGCCCGACTGGCTGGCGCGGTTGCGCCGGGAGGGGCTGGCGCGTTTTCGGCAACTGGGGATCCCGACGCTCAAAGATGAAGAGTGGAAGTACACGAATGTCTCACCTTTGGCGGGGTATCGCTACGCGCCGGTCGCGAAATCCGCGTTGAGCCCCGCGCAGCGCAAGGATATCCTCGAGCGCCATGCCAGCAAAGAAGATCTGAACATCGTCTTTGTCAACGGCGCGCTCGACAAAGAATTGTCGGGTCTTGGAAAAGTCGCCGGAGGGGTCGAAATCCTGCCGCTGCGGGATGCCGTGGAAAATAATCCGGCGCCGCTGCAGGAAATCTGGGCGCAGTATGACCCGCAGAAGGATTCCGCGTTTGTGGCCCTGAACAAGGCGCTCACGCGGGAAGGGATTTGCATCCATGTCGAGGATAAGACCATCACGGACCAGGTGATTCATGTCTTGCACCTCACGCAGGCAATCGCTGAACAGATGGCCGTCTTCCCCCACACGTTTATCCGGCTGGGCAAATCCAGCGAAGCGACTGTGCTGGAAACTCACATTGGGTTAAATGATGAGAGTGTTTATTTCGCCGATCCCGTGACCGATATCGTCATCGAAGAAAACGCGACGCTGCATTATTCAAAAGCCCAGAAAGAGAGCCTCCGGGCCTTCCACGTGGGGACCACGCGTGTCCGGCAGAAAAGGGATTCCAC
>JACRHQ010000027.1 GCA_016217585.1 Candidatus Omnitrophota bacterium
CACTGTCCGCAGCCGGGCTCTTGGTTGCTGCGGCAAGCTGTTCCAGGCGGTCGGTGTAGCGCTGCCTCCGGCCATCAGAACGCCCTGAGTGTCGGCTAAGACTGGCTAACTGAAATGTGGTGCCAAAGGTAGGTCTCATATTATGGGGCTCGTCGATAAAATCAAAATTCCAGAAGCAAACTGTCGAAGTTGGGTCAGGCATAAGCATAATATAGAAATATTCGTTTGGCAAGGAAAAATTTAGGAAAAGTTTAGGGTTTCTCCCCCGTTACGATTGCGCTTGCGGTTGCGGTCAGTTCCGGGAAATCATCCAGCGTGGTCGTCCCTTGCAGGAGCCGCGTCACCCGCCCGGTGTCGGCGGCGGCGTTGAGAAGAAATGCCCCGACCGCCTGGCCGTCTTCCAGGAAAACTTTTTTGCCGGTCAAGGACGCCGTGTCAAAGGCCGCGTAACTTTGCGGGTGGCCGGCCGCCGGCAGGCGCCCGAGAAAGTTTATGTCAAGACCAGGGAATGTCAACAGCTGCTGCGCAATCGGCCAGCGGAACGCGGCCGTTTCCCCTTTCAAGGCGCGGGCGGCGACGCGTCCCTGTTCTTCGAGCGAAGCGCGGTCGAGATTTTCCGACGAGGCCGCGCGGTCGACGGCAAAAACGCCTTCCAAGCCCGTATATAATTGTTCGTTAACGGCTACCTTGCCGGTGACGGTCAGCGGGGAATCGGCCAGCAGACGCCAATCCTCCTGGGCCTCCGGGAATATGACCATCTGCGCCGCGATGACCTTCCCTGTCTTCAGGCGCACCGCCTTGACCTCGCCTTCCCCGAGCATTTCGGCGATCCTGTTGGCGCAGATAACGCGCAGTTTGTCGCTCTGCAGGACCTCGGCGGCCTTGCGTCCCTGTTCGGCTTCCAGAAATTCCGGCAGGATGGTCGGCGTTGAAACGATCCAGACGGCTTCCTTGCCCCTGCGCGCGAACGCCGCGGCGGTGCGCAGGCCTTCGAGGGTGTCCGACTGAACCACCACCGTTTCAATCAAGGGCAGGACATCGAGGGCCTGGTCGAGTTCCTTGAGGGTCTTGAAGCTGTACGCCCCGGTCTTGTTATTTCCTTTTATTTCGGGCAGTTTCCAATTCGGGACGTCGGCGATAATCAGGACGTCGTAATCGAACGGACGCTTGTCTTCGGTGGTGATCTTCTTTTTGCGCAGGTTGACGCGGCTGACTTTGGAGTCAGTCACGACCTGGATCCCTTGTTTCCCGTAAAAGTCGTTCGGTTTATAAAGTATTTTTTTATAATCCAGTTCTTTGGTCAGGACCGGGATAAACAGCGTCCGGTCGTGGGGGTAGCTGCCGTCCATGCTCAGGATAGTCGCTTCGCTCTGCGGTTCGGATTTACGGATTTCCTCAATGGCCGCGAGTCCCGCGATGGAACTTCCCAGGACAATAATCTTTTTCATATCAACACTTTCTTCGCTTCGTGCTGCGCCTTAAACGTTTCAATGCCGTTACGCATGAGCATGACGACCGTGACCGGCCCCACGCCGCCCGGTACCGGCGTAATAAACGACGCTCTTTTTTTTGCCGGCTCGAATTCCACGTCGCCGACGATCCCGGAGTCAAGTTTATTGATGCCGACGTCGATGACGACCGCGCCGTGCTTGATCCAGTCGCCTTTGACAAGCGCGGGTTTGCCCACCGCCACGACCAGGACGTCCGCCCGGCCGATGTGTTCGGTGAGCTTGCCCGCTTCGCTGGTGGCGACATGGCATACGGTGACCGTCGCGTTTTCCGCCAGCAAAAGCATGCTCAAGGGCTTGCCCACGATTTCGCTGTGGCCGACCACGACCGCCTCCTTGCCGCGCAGGTTGACGCCCGTGGAACGGATATGCTCCATGACCGCGGCCGGCGTGCAGGGGATGATCCGGGTATCGCCTAAAATCATTTTGCCGATATTGACGACGTTGACGCCTTCCATGTCCTTGACGGGGCTGATCTGGTTGCCCACGGCGCGGTAATCGATGTGGGCCGGGACCGGTTTGTGGAGCATGACGCCGTGGACGCTTCCCTCGGCGTCCAGCTTTTTGACGAAGGCGACGAGGTCTTTTTGCGTGATATTCGCCGGCAGGGTCTCGAGCTCGTAACTGATACCGATATATTCGGCCACCTTTTGCTGGGACCTGGCGTACGC
>JACRHQ010000029.1 GCA_016217585.1 Candidatus Omnitrophota bacterium
AACGTCTTTGATGTACCAAGGATCTTGAATATTAAGAGCGAGTTCAAACAATTGTTGGGTAAGCATCAGTCTCCTCCTGGTTGATTTGGTTTCCAGGATTATAGCTGATTATGATTACCCATTCAAAATTTCAAAGAGCGGGAATTTATTTGCTCTATGATGGGAGAGAAGTCATCTATGTGGGGCGTGCAACTGAACGACCATTGGGGCGACGACTTTATGAGCATACTCTCGACCGTTTTTCATCTCGGTGGGATCGTTTTTCTTGGTTTGGACTTCTTCCCATATCAGATAAAGGAATTTTAGGAAAGTCTCCAGAATCCTATGACGCAATAAAGGTCATTCCTGCGGTGGAAGCCATTTTGATCGAAGCGCTGGAACCTCGTCAGAATCGGAAACGAGGAGATGACCTTTCCACTGTGGAATATATTCAAAAAGAAGACTCGGAGATCAAAAAGAAAAAGATTAAGCAATTGCTTGATTAGAGCAGTGGAGGCGTTACTGGCCGTGCCAGGCTATTAAATTTTTGATTACGCAAATTAATAAGAGGAGATCCCGATTCGCCTGTGGCGAACGGGATAAATTCGGGCAAATAACTTACGTTCATCCTTCGATTTCCCTCAGGATGAACCCTGAGCAAAGTCGAATGGGTTCACTTCGTTCCGTAAGTTATGCCCTCATTTAAAGTTTTCGTCGCGATGAGCGGCAGATGATCAAAGTTATGATAAATAAGAAAAACAAAAAGGTATTTGTCGCCATGTCGGGCGGGGTGGATTCGTCGGTCGTCGCCGGGATGATGAAGGAGGCGGGGCATGAGGTCGTGGGCGTGACGATGTGCTTTAGCATCAACCACCCCGGCAGCCGGAAGCCCTCGTGCTGCGGGGTCGACGGCATTCAGGACGCCCGGCGCGCGGCGCAGATCCTCGGGATCCCGCACTACGTGCTGGATTTTGCCAAGGACATTGACGAACATATTATTGAAGATTTCACCAACGAATATTTGAGCGGCCGCACGCCGACTCCGTGTGTGCGCTGTAACCAGTATCTGAAGTTCGGAACGTTGTACCAAAAAGTGAAATCGCTCGGCGCCGACTGTTTTGCCACGGGCCATTACGGCCGCATCGAATACAATGAAGCCGCGGGCCGGTTTGAGCTTAAGAAGGCCAAAGACCTCAAGAAAGACCAGTCGTATTTTCTCTACAGTATCCCTAAGGAAACCCTGCCGTCGGTCCTGTTCCCCTTGGGAGGCCTCACCAAAAGTGAAGTCCGCGACCTGGCGCGCAAATATAAGCTCAACACCGCCGAGAAGCCGGAGAGCCAGGACATCTGCTTTGTCCCTGACGCGGGATACAAGAAGTTTTTGGAGGACCGCGTGGGCAGCCGCATTTTCCAAGCAGGGGACTTTATAGACCAGGACGGCAAGGTCGTGGGCCAACACAAAGGCATCGCGCATTACACCATCGGCCAGCGGGACAAATTGGGTATCGCTCTGGGGCATCCGGTGTACGTGTACAAGATCGACAAGGAGACCAACACGGTTCACGTCGGGCCGGAATCCTGCCTGTATTCGACGGGATTTTACGCCGGACAATTTAACCCCGTCAGCATGGAAATCCCCAAAGAAAAAATGGAAGTCAGCGCGCGTATCCGTTATAATGCTCCGGAAACAGCGGCCCATTTGACGCATCTTGATGAGGGGAGAGTCCTCGTGGAATTCGCCGCGCCCCAGAAGTCCGTCACGCCGGGACAGTCGGCAGTGTTTTATAAAGGTGACGTTGTTCTGGGAGGCGCCGTTATCGACGAGCCGATTGCATTGAATTTAGCAGCGTTCCGGTGATCTGGAAATCCGGTTATCCGGATACCCGGATTTCCCAGTCCCGGATCACCGGTTGCCCGGATATCCTGCAGAGGTTATTGGAGAATAAGGAACAATGGACATTCAACTAGACCGCGCCAACCTTAAAGGTTACGTCAGCGAAAAAGATTACAAGGCTTTGCTGCCGGCCATCCAGAAGGCCCATAATGACCTGGAGAACAAGACGGGGAAAGGCGCCGCCTTTACCGGCTGGCTCGATCTGCCGTCGCGCATGGAAGACAGTTTTCTGGACGAACTCGTTGAGTTCGGCAAGGAGGTCAGGGAAAATTCCGATTGTTTGATGAGCATCGGCATCGGCGGGTCTTACGTCGGAATCCACGCGACTCTGGAATTCCTGATCGCGGAACAAAAACTTCCCGTCCATTTCGCCGGCCAGGACTTGAGCTCCAACTACCTCTATTATCTGCTCAAAGGCCTCGAGAACAAAAGAATCACCGTGGTCGTGATCTCAAAATCCGGCACCACCGCCGAGCCCGCCTTGGCGTTTCGTATCATCAAAAAATTTATGCAGGAGCAGTATTCCGCCGAGGAACTGAAGAAGCGGATTATCTGCATCACCGACCCTCGCGAGGGCGCTTTGCGCGCCATCGCGCGCAAGGCCGGCTACCGGATGTTCCCCATCGACCCGGATATCGGCGGGAGGTTTTCGGTCCTGACCGCGGCGGGACTGGTGCCGCTGGCCATCGCCGGCATCGATATCAAGAGATTGATTGAGGGGGCGCGCGCCGCCCAGCGCTATTGCTCGCGGATGGACATGGAGGCCAACATCGCCTATCAGTACGCGGCCGCCCGGTTTTTGCTTTATAAACAGGGAAAGACCATTGAGGTACTGTCGACCTTTTATCAGCGTCTGGCGCTGGTGGAAGAATGGTGGAAACAGCTTTTCGGGGAAAGCGAGGGCAAAGACGGCAAGGGGCTTTTCCCGACGTCCTTGAGTTTTACGACGGACCTCCATTCGATGGGACAACTGATCCAGGAAGGCCGGCGCAACATGTTCGAGACGTTTTTATTGATCGACCAGCCCGGGCACGGCGTGACCGTCCCCGAGGACAAGGATAACCTCGACAACTTTAATTGTGTGGCCGGCAAAGACCTCGATCACGTCAACAAGCAGGCCTGCCGGGCGACGGCCGCGGCCCATTATGAAGGCGGCGTGCCCAACATGACCATCACCGTCCCGCGCTTCGACGCGTATTCCCTCGGACAGTTATTCTATTTCTTTGAAAAGGCCGTGGCCATCAAAGGGTATCTTTTGGGGGTCAACCCCTTTGACCAGCCCGGGGTGGAAGCGTATAAAAAGAAAATGTTTGAGCTGTTGGGCAGAAAGTAATGACTAAAAATTTTAAGAAAATTTTCGGGGGGATTTTTTTGTTGTGGCTTATCCTTGTCATCTTCGCGGCCGCTTTCTATTGGCCGCAGATCAAGGAGTCGTTTTCGGCGTTGACGGGGAGACGGGAGGCGGGTGTCTCTGTCGCGTCGGCAGTGTCGGCCGCCCGTCCGGGCGCGGCCGGTAGTATTCTTGCGGGAGGGAATCCCAAGGAAGGCTTCCTTTGGGTTGACCCCCAAAGGGAGCCTATCGGACAATATATTGTGACGCTGGGCGAAGCCCACGGCGCGTTTCCCGGAAAGAATCTGATGGTCTACGACGGGAACGATGAACTGGGAGAGGTCACCGTCGAGCGGGCGCTGGAGACGGTCTCCTACGTGCGTCCGGCCAAGGCGTCCGTGGATCTCTCGCAAAATCCAGGCGGGTATTACCGCGTGGTGATGAAGTAAGAAAAGGGAGGGTATGGGTATGGGGCAGATCGGCATGCCGGAGATTATTGTCATTGCGGTGGTGGTCCTTATCCTGTTTGGCGCCAAAAGGCTCCCGGAGATCGGCAGCTCTCTGGGCAAGGCCATCCGGGAATTCAAAAAGGCCAGCCGGGGAGATGGGGACGGGGGAAAAGATTCCGCCGGGCACAAAGACCATGACGCGAAACCCGAATGACCTTTCCTTCCTCGAGCATTTCGATGAATTGCGTTCCAGGCTGATCAAATCCCTGATCGCCGTCGCGGTCGCCGCCTGCCTGTTCTATCCCTTCGTTGACCCGGTGCTCGCGTTCCTCATCCGGCCCGTGGGCCGGGTCGTTTTCACCTCGCCCGCCGACGCCTTCGCGGCGCGGTTCATGCTGGTCGTCTGGGGCGGCGTCATCCTCGCCCTGCCCGTTGTCCTTTACCAGTTCTGGCGCTTCGTGTCCGCGGCGCTTAAAGAGCACGAACGCAAATACGTTTCTTTCTTCGCCCCGTTTTCTCTGGTGTTGTTTTTTGCCGGGGGCGCGTTCGGTTACTTCGTGATGATCCCCGTCGGGATGAAGTTCCTCCTGGGGTTCGCCACGGACTTCATGGTGCCGATGATCACGGTGCAGAACTACCTGTCGTTTGTGACCACGCTGGTCCTCGCCTTCGGGGTCACGTTTGAACTCCCCCTGGTCCTGATGTTCCTGGCGAAGATCGGCATCGTGACGCCGGCTTTTCTGGCGCAGAAACGAAGGCACGCCATCGTCATTATCCTGATCGTCAGCGCGGTCATCACGCCGCCGGACGCCGTTTCGCAGATGATCATGGCCCTGCCTCTGGTGGTATTGTACGAACTGGGGATCATTGTTTCACGATTCGTCCAGCGTCCCGCATAATTTTTTTTATCAGGCCCCCTTGGTTTGTCTGGATTATGTGCTATACTTATTCCGGTTAAACAGATTTCGGCCAATTCTCCCCCGCCCAACGTAAAGGAGACCTTGTCATGACCATCGAACAGCTCAGGGAACTCTTGAAGGACAAACGCGTCACCGAGGAAATCAACAGACATTTGTGGATTGAGAGCCAGAAGGCCGGTCATTCCATCGGCCTCGAGAGGGCGACGGACGAATGGCTGCGGCTGTACGCGACGGAATGGATGAGGTACCACGAACCACGGAAGTATCAGAAGCTCAAGGGCAAATATTGACAGAGAGGTTAAGGTAAGGTGATCTGCGAAGGGAGATAAGGCCCCCCTGGAATTTTCAGGGGGGCCTTTGTATGCGTGAATTATGTTGTCTTTATACATCCACATCCCGTTTTGCCGGCGTAAATGTTTCTACTGTTCGTTTGTGGTCTCCGTGGGGCAGGATCACCGGATGGACGCGTATCTGGACTGTCTGTCCCAAGAGGCGGCTAATTATCAGGGGCGCCGTTTCGCCAGCGTGTATATCGGCGGGGGCACGCCCGCGTACCTTGGCGCGCCGCAGCTGCAGAGGTTGTTTGAGATCATCCGCCGCCATTTCACGGTAGAAGATGGTGCTGAATATACCGTTGAAGCCAACCCCGAAAGTCTCGATGAAG
>JACRHQ010000003.1 GCA_016217585.1 Candidatus Omnitrophota bacterium
ATGATCCCAAATTTGCTGTGCGCCAGTCTCGCATTTATGCCATTAAATAGGGGCACAAACCCGAGATAGGTTTTGGCCAGTTTTCGGTATATTCCGGTCCACTTGCTTCGAACCAAACCTATCACTTTTTTGCCTTATATTTTCTATTTAATCGCTGAATTATTCTTGCCCCAACTCTTTGACCCCTTTGACGATAAAAAATCCCCGACGGATGTGACCCATCGGGGATCGCTACTGAACCTTAAATAAACTGCGAGAGAAATTACTGGGGTGGGTGACGGGATTTGAACCCGCGACCACAAGATCCACAATCTTGTACTCTAACCAACTGAGCTACGCTCACCACAGCGAAGCATTCTAGCACAAACTCCCCGCCCGACAAACGCTTATTCCGACGCCGGGGGTTTCCCGGAAAAAATTTTCTCAAAGCCCTCGCCGGCGATGACCTTCCCCGAAAAGGCGATATTACTGATCTGCAGGTCGTCCATTTTTGTCTTGAACGAAAACTTGGCGCCGATCTCGACACCGGCCGCGGAAAGCACTCCCGAAATCAGTTCATTGACAGCCGTCGCGTCTTTGGACTGCGACGCCAATGGCAGGCCGGCCATCTTCAGGTCGCCGGTCACGGTCATGTCATTATCTTTAGAGACCGCTTGCGCGGTCAATGCGGCTTGCCCGCTCGGGTCCACAACCTGTAATGTCCCTTCCATATCTTTCTTCACCCAATCCACCCAGCCGGAGGATTCCACACGGCTTCCGCTTAAAGGATTTTTCTCCTGTGCCAGCCGGCCCCAAAACTTGAAATGGGTATGTGCCGACGCCAGGGGGATCAAGAGGTCGCTCGCTTCCAGATGGATGTCCTCGACACGGAACCGCAGCGGGTTCTCGCCGCGGCCGACGTAGCTGTACATGCCGCCGGTGACAACCAATCGCGTGATGCGCCGCGGTTCGGTCCACAAGGATGCCGGGGCGAATTGCACCAGGATCCCGCCCGCCGAAAAATCCGGTTCGATTCGCACGTTGCCCGCGCGCACACCGAAAGGAAACTGATACGCGACGCTTTCAAACCGTACTTCCTTTTGCAGCGAGCGGCTTAATTCCTGCTCAAGCAACGCCTTGCCGTAGAGTTTGACGTAGACCGAAGCGGCCACCGCGGCCAGGACAACGATAAGGACGCAACCGACAAGAATTTTCTTGAATGTATTCATGATTAAAATATGGCGTCCCTGGGCCGAGTCGAACGGCCGACCCTTTGCTTAGAAGGCAAATGCTCTATCCAGTCTGAGCTACAGGGACGATATCCCGAATAAAGATTGGCCCTATTATATCAGACGACTTGAAATTCGCAAGAAAGCTCTCCGCGGGTCAAAGGCCTTTAAGATAACGGGAATAATACAGCGCCGTCCCGATGATCAATCCCGCGACATACCCCTGGGGCAGCGTCAGGCATGCCAAGGCAACAAGCAGGGCGATCGCCGTGTCGCGTTTGCTTTGCGCCTGGTCGCGGATAAAGAGCATCAGCGTCAGGGCTTCAAAGAACAGCACCACCCCGAGGATCGGTTGCGGAAAAAATTGAATCACCTGATGGAACGCCTGGCTGAACATCAAACCTATGACGACAAGGACCGAGCCGTAAATGACGACCGAACCTCCCGTCCGTCCGCCGAGCGCGTAATGGCCGGCCAGGCCGCCGCAGCCGTGGCACACCGGGATCCCTTTGAAAAACGGCACCACCAGATTGATCAGGGCATACGTCATCCCGATTTTTTTGACCGATATGTTCCGCTGCGGGAAAAGGTCGAGGACGGTCTTATAGGTCGCGATCACGGAATTCGATATGGAAAGCGGCAGTTGCGGCAGGGCCAGAAGGAAAAACCCGGCGAGAATATCACGGGCGCCCGGCAAAGAAACCTGCGGCAGACGCAACCCTATCCCGGAAGAAAGGCTGTTCAAATCCACCTTGAAAAAAATGGCGTAAAGCAACCCCAGCCCGATGACAAATATCCCCGGGGGCCGGCGGCGGTTGCCCAGTAAAGCGACCATGATCACGAAGCCGATCAAGGCAAGGACATAACCATCAACCCCCATGCTCGGGACATATTTCGTCAGGGCCAGCGACGCCAGGGACAACCCCAGGCCGAACTGGATCCCGCGCACCACGCACGACGGGATTTTCGCCGCCAACCAGCCGAGGGTGCCGCTCAAACTTAAAACCAGCATCACCAGGCCGAAGGCAAACCCCGCGCCGAACAAGACGGAAGACGGGATGTTTTGGGCGATAACCAACACCGCCATGGCCTTGAGCGGTTGCACGGGCATCGGCAACCCGTAAACGATCCCGGTGAGAATTTGCATCAGGCCGAACATCACAAAGACGCCGGCCACGTCGAGGTTTGAGGCGAGGATC
>JACRHQ010000004.1 GCA_016217585.1 Candidatus Omnitrophota bacterium
TATAATCGTTCCGATGAAAAGAAAGACAAGATAGGAGGGGACGCCGCCGTGGACGCCCTGGAGATGATCGATCTGATGGCGCGGATCAAATGAAACTATGCGTAAACGGACACTGGCTCGCGAATATACCTTAAAGATCCTTTATCAGGCCGAGATGATGCGCCGGGATATCGCCGCGGCCGCCGAGCAATTCTGGAAGGAACAGGACCCGCCGGATGAGGTTGTCCGGGAATTCACGCAGCGTCTTGTCGAGGGTGTCGCGGAAAATCTCGCGACGATCGACGCCAAGATCTCCCACTATGCCGCCAACTGGCAGATCAAACGCATGGCGGTCATCGACCGCAATATTTTACGCCTCGGTGTTTATGAATTATTGCACACCACCGACATCCCGCCCAAAGTGACCATCAACGAAGCCGTGGAATTGGCCAAGAAATTCGGCGATCTGGAATCCGGTAAATTCGTTAATGGAATATTAGACAAGATCCACAAGACCGAAGTCCTCACCAAAACCGCTCATCATGACGAAGTCGGCTGACCTGCATATCCATACGCATTATTCCGACGGGACCATGTCCCCCCAGGAGGTTGTCCGGGACGCCCTGCATGGCGGCCTGAATTGCATCGCCATTACCGATCATGATACCGTTGACGGGATCTCCGCGGCCATCGAAGCCGCGCGCGGGCATGATCTGGAGGTCCTGCCCGGCATTGAGCTCTCCACGGAAATCAACGGCAAAGATATCCACATGCTGGGGTATTTGTTCAACTGGCAGGACGCTTCGCTGATCGAACAGCTTCAGAAAATGCAGAACGCCCGCGCCGAGCGGATGAAAAAGATGATCCAAAAGCTCGAAGCGCTCGGCATTCGGGACATCAGTTTTGAAGAGATCAACGGATCCGCCAAGGCCAAGGCGCTGGGCCGGCCACATCTGGCCGCCGCGCTGGTGGAGAAAAGGATCGTCGGCAGCGTCAAGGCGGCCTTCGATAAATTCCTGGCGGAAGGCGCGCCGGCTTATGTGCCCAAGTTCAAACAGACCCCCGGGGAGGCGATCCGACTTATTCGAGGTTTAGGCGGCATCGCGGTTTTAGCCCACCCGATGCTGACCAATGTCGATGAATTCATTCCGGCTTTGGTCGAAGCGGGATTGGGCGGGCTGGAGATCTATTACCCGAACTGCTCGGATAACGTGATGCGTTTTTATGAAGGATTGGCGCGGAAACATCATCTGGTGGTAACAGGCGGCTCCGACGCTCACGGCGAAGCTAAAAGACATACCTTTATCGGTAAGGTGAGGATCCCGTACGATCTGGTCGAGAAATTAAAACAAGCAGTGAGTGGTTAATGGTAAATAGTAAATGGTAAATTGTTAACCATTCACCATTAACCATAAACTATTAACCGTTTACAAAAATGTCAGATAATTACTTCATGCATCTGGCGCTTGATCTTGCTGTAAAAGGCAAAGGAGATACGTCGCCGAACCCGATGGTCGGCGCCGTGATCGTCAAAGGAAACCGGGTGATCGCGGCCGGTTGGCATAAACGCTGCGGGTCGGATCACGCGGAGGTCATCGCTCTGAAGAAAGCCGGCCGCCGCGCCCGCGGGGCGAAATTATATGTGACGCTGGAACCCTGTTCTCATTACGGGCGCACGCCGCCGTGCGTTGATCAGATCATCCAAAGCGGCATCCGGGAAGTGGTCACCGGTATGGTCGATCCCAATCCGTTGACGCGCGGCAAGTCGATCGCGAAACTGCGCCGCGTCGGCGTCAAAGTAAAGGTAGGAATTTTGCGTCGGGAAGCGGGGCGGCTCAATGAAATTTTTATAAAATATATGCGCGGCCGGATGCCTTTTGTGGCCGCTAAATGCGCCCAGACGCTCGACGGCAAGATCGCCACCGCGGCCGGAGAGTCCAAGTGGATCACATCTTTGAAAACCCGTGATCACGCGCGGCGCGTCCGGGATGAATTCGACGCGATCTGTGTCGGGGTCAATACCGTCTTAAAAGACGATCCGCGGCTCAACGGCGCGCGCAAAACAAAACGTTTGAAGAAGATCGTTCTGGATTCCTCTTTGAAAACGCCGTTGGCGGCCCGCCTGTTCAAAGGTGTCCGGTCTTTGGATTGCGTTATCGCCGTGACCCGCAAGGCTTCGCCCGCAAAGATAAAACAGTTTCAGAACAAAGGCGCGCGCGTCATCATCTGCCCGGCAAAAGACGGCCACGTCGACCTCAAATGCCTGCTAAA
>JACRHQ010000028.1 GCA_016217585.1 Candidatus Omnitrophota bacterium
GGAGGGCGCCCTGTATGATTTTATGAACGTTTTAGAGAACATCGCTTTTCCCTTGAGGGAGCACACGGCGCTCGACGGCAAGGCCATCCGCGGCAAGGTCCGGGATATTTTAAAGCTCATCGGGCTGGAGGGGGTTGAGGAGAAATATCCGGCGGAGTTAAGCGGCGGCATGAAAAAACGCGTGGCCTTGGCCAGGGCGGTCATCCTGGGCTCGAAGATATTGTTTTGTGACGAGCCTACTTCGGGGCTGGACCCCTTGCGCAGCCGGGATATTTCGGAATTGATCCGCGGCGTGGCCGGGAAATTCCATTGCACGACGGTGGTGACGTCGCATGATATTGCCAACGCGTTGCGGATGGCCGACCGGGTCGCGTTGCTGCAGGACGGCCGGGTCGCCGCCATCGGCACCCCGTCGGAAATCAAGTCCTCCCCCAACGCCTTTGTCCAGGAGTTTATCGCGTGATGGAAAAAAAAGAATTGACCAAGGAGTTGTTGGCCGGCGTGTTTTTTTTCGCGGGCGTGCTTTTGATCTTCCTGTTCGTGCTCGTCTTGGGGCGCGACAAAGGCCTGGCCCAGCCGCGGTTCCAGGCGGCCGTCCTGTATAAAAACGTCGGCGGGCTGATGGAAGGCGCGCCGGTGCGCCTGGCCGGGGTCAACGTGGGGACCGTGGACAATATCAGTTTCCTCAACCGCGAAGCCGACGGGCGCCGGGTGAAAGTCACGCTGAATATTTTAAGCAAATACCGGCGACAGCTGGAAAAGCACCTGTCCTTCACGATCAAGACGGAAGGCATCCTCGGGGAGAAATTGATCGAGATCGATGTCCTTGCGGAAGAGCCCGCGGCCGATTTGACGAAACCGGTGATGGGCGAGGATTCGCTGGACGTGCAGGACCTGGCGGAGGTCTTTGCCGACGCGGCCAAATCGTTCACGGCGACGACCAACCAGTTGAGCCAGATTGACCTTGTCAGCCTCAGCAAGGTCATGGAAGACAGCTCGGAGTCTTTGCTGGTCACCTCGCGGCGGATCAACGAGATTATGGACGACCTCCAGGAAATCGCGAAAAAGTCCAAGCGGCTGCTGGACCGCGTCGAGCAGAAGACCATCGAAGGAAATTTGTTCAAGGTTTTTTAGCCGGGGGCGTACCTCTTATGGACGAAATAATTCTGGGGAACATCAGGGTGCCGTCGTGGATCATCCTGCCGGCGTTTCTGAAGGGAGGAATGGTATATGTTTGTTCTAAGTAACCTTTTCGCGGCCCTCGCGAAGATGGCCGACATCCTTTTGTCGATCATGTACTGGCTGATCTTGATCCGCGCCCTGATCAGCTGGGTGAACCCGGACCCGTTCAACGCGGTCGTCCAGCTTCTGTACCGCACGACTGATCCGATCCTCGAGCCCGTCCGCAGGTTTTTGCCGCCGATGGGGGTTGATATTTCGCCCGTGATCGCCTTCCTCGCCATTATTTTTTTGAAATCTTTTCTGGTGGGGACGTTGTTTGATCTGGCCCTGCGGCTGCGGTGATTGCCGGACAGGCCCCGAAGGGAGACGAAAATAATCTTGAAAAGCCTGGATAAAATATATAAGATGGCACAATTAACACGCAGGCACGGAAAGGTTTTTTCCAACCGAAAGGAGTTGCCGCATGCCTTACGATCAATCGCTGGACAAGGAAACGTTCAAGGAAACCAAGGAATTCGACGGCACGCGCGTTACCGTCGGGGTTTTTTCCTACAACGGCGGCGCCAAGAAGCTCCAGTTGACCCGCGAGAACAAGGACCAGAACGAGGGGTGGCGCTTCGCCAAGCTGGGGCGCATGACCAAGGACGAGGCCCAGGAAATTATCCCCATCATGCTGCGGGCCGCGGAAAAGATGTAGGCGCGGCGGGAGAACGGATATGACGCAGGAAATTTTTCTGACCCGGGCCGGTTACCAGAAGCTTCACGACGAGCTCGAGGAGCTGAAAAAAAAGAAACGCCAGATCTCCAAGGCCATCGGCGAGGCGAGGCTGCAGGGGGATATCTCCGAGAACGCCGAATACGACGCCGCCAAGGACGCGCAAGCGCAC
>JACRHQ010000032.1 GCA_016217585.1 Candidatus Omnitrophota bacterium
CTTGCCTGCATGGCTTCCTGCATGATTTTCGGGGTCGCCTCGATGACTTTCTGTCCCGCGGGACTTTTATAGAACGCCACGATTTCCTTTAATTCGTCCGGCGTGTAATATTTATCATAAATAGGGACAAGCTGCGCGACGATCGCGTCAAGGTTGAAAACAGTTTCAAGCTGCTCGCGCTTATCCTCCGGCGCCTGGGCGATGATCTGGTCGATATTGGCCCGCATGCCGCGGCGCACGCCGCTCGCGTCCATCAGATCCATAATCAGGCCGAATTTCCCGGAAGCGATCCCGGGGAACTGTGAAGCATCCAGCGACGCCGGCGCCGCGGGTTCAGCAACGGCCTGAGGCTGGTCCTGTTCGATGCGCAGGATCTGGTCGTTATAATAATGCCGCGGCATGGCCCCTTCCTGGACGACCACGTCGTACGCCCCGCGGCTGGTGATTTTTCCGGTCACGACCCGGCCGTCCTTGAAATAAATCGTTTCGGCAGCCGCCGGATAGACGGCAACCGCCAGGAAAAACACAATAACGGCTGGTTTCCACCTCATCATATCCCCCCTTTGACGGAAATTCTGTTGAACGGCATACCCTTGTATGTTACCATATCTCCCCCATGATCGAAAACGCAAAAAAACAAATCGACAAAAGCCTCGCGGCCTTCATGGACCGGATCAAACGGGACTATAAACTGCACCTGGTCAACCCCGTCCTCTACGAAAGCATCCGCGAGTTTTCCCTGCGCAAGGGCAAGCGCATCCGGCCGCTGCTTCTGGTCCTCAGCTACAACGGATATTGTCCCGCGGCCAAACGCGACTCCCCGTCCCTGTACCACGCCTCCACGTGCGTTGAACTCCTGCACAACTTTATGCTCATCCACGACGATATCATCGACCGCTCCAACTTGAGGCGCGGCAAACCCACCCTGCACCGGCTGCTGGGCAGGATCGTCCCGACCCATGACCGGGAAAAACTCGGCTATGACCTGGGGATCATCGCCGGGGACATCGTCTACGCCCTGGCCATCGACGCCTTCCTCACCATTGACGAGGCCACCGACCGCAAGGAAAAAGCCCTGAAGTATTTTGTCCGGACGGCGGCGTTTACCGCCATGGGAGAGTTCATCGACACCGTCCACGGCGTGGAGAAAATCAACCGGGTCAAGGAAAAAGACGTCTTCCTCATCTATACGCTCAAGACCGCCCGTTACACCTTCGACTGCCCTCTGGTCGTCGGTGCCATCCTGGCCGGCGCGCCGGAAGACGACATTAAGAAACTGTGTCAATTGGGCGTGCTGGTCGGCCAGGCGTTCCAGATCCAGGATGACATCATCGGCATTTTTGATTCGCAGAAAAATATCGGAAAATCCATTTTAAGCGACCTGGCGGAATCCAAGAAGACCCTCCTGGTCTGCCATGCCTATCAAAACCTGCGCGGCCAGGCGAAAAAACGGTTCATGACGCATTTCAACAAATCTAAAAAAACTTATTCAGATCTTGTCGCCATCCGCAAGATATTTCTGGACACCGGCAGCCTGCAGTACAGCCTCGGGGAAATCGAAAAACGCGTCAACAAGACCCTGGACATTCTGGGCACCCTCAAGATGCGCCAACCCTACAAAGGGGTCATCCAGGACGCGATCCTCGAACTCTTCCGGCACAGCGAAACGATCGCCGCCCAATACGGCGCCCGCACCGGCCATCCCGGCTGTGATGCATGTTCCTGCGGAGTGTGAATACGGGGCAAACCTGGAGTGTCGAGTGACGATTCTTTTACGGGGGTCAAATAGAAATCCGCAGATTGTCGTATAAAAATTCCGGTGCCAAATCCGCGCCATTATCCCAAACAACGGTCTGCAGGAGCGGATCAACTCTGACGGTTTTAAACAGCGCCTTATCCTTTAACGGACCGAATACTTCTCCCTCAAGCTCGGCTGATAAATCAATCTCCCCGTCGATGCCGTCATTAAACCGCACCCAAATAATATAGTCGCGCACGTATTTAACATCGACAACATGAAGGATCATATTTTTACTCCAGCGGTTTTATGGGGAACAATGGCTTCTTTGACCTTACCAAATCCCATTCTTTTTTCAATTCTTCCAAATGAGCTTTGCGCCATTCCTGGACCAAGGCCAATGCCCTGGGTGTCATTTTGCCATTAACCACGCCGGTCTCAATCTCAACAGTAATCTCATCCTCACCGTATTTGGCATGAAAATGCGCCGGCTCATGCTCGCGCCAGAACATATAAATGGCTATCCCATAAAATTGGCTGATGATCGGCATAACTTGTCTCCGGGGAAAGTATATCACAAAACCCCAGCGCCCTTATAAAAAGTTTGGGCTTCCCTTGGTCCTGCCAATTTCTACCGCACGGCGGAAATTCAAATTAACTGTTCTCAGCTCAACTAAGTTGAGCTGAGAACAGCTCAAATGAGTTGAGAACATAATTCATCCAGCACGAGTCTTCCCTTGTCCGTCGCTTTTAAATAGCCGTCTTCGCGGACAAAAAAACCGTGGCGGATGAACTGTTCAATCTTTCCCTGCTCTTCGGCCGTCAGACAGGAATCCAGCAACCGCTGCAGGCCCTCGACCTCAACGCCCCGGTTCATCCGCAGGCCGATCAAAAGAGCCTGCTTGAACCGCTCGCGGCCGTCGAGCTGTCGGAAGCCGGCCACGGCAGGCTCTCCCCGGCCAACCCGGTCGATGTAAATGTTCAGCCGGTCGACGTTCCAGGATAATTTCCCGTCCAGGTAAGAATGCGCGCCCACGCCCAGCCCGATGTACTCGCCGCCCTGCCAGTAGTTGAGGTTATGCCGCGATTCCTTGCCCGGGCGGGCGAAATTACTGATCTCGTACTGGCCGTACCCGGCGCGCTCAAGTTCAGCGGCGACCATCCCGTACTGCCCGGCCTGAAGGTCATCGTCGGGCAGCCGCACTTTCCGCGCGTAAAAACGGCTGTGTTCCTCGAGGTTGAGCATATAGAGGGAAATGTGCTCGCTGCCCAGCGCGGTCAGGCCGGCGACATCCGCCTTAATCTCCTCCAGTGTCTGGCCCGGGAAGGAAAACATCAGATCGACGTTGACGTTGGTGAAGCCCCGCGGGCTGAGGTCCGCGGCGCCTTTCCCTGCGGGATTCTGCGGGGCGGAACCGGCGCCGCGGACCATCCGATACGCCTGACGCGCCTTGTCCGCGTCGTGGTTGCGTCCCAGATAGGCCAGATAACGGTCGTCCAGCGACTGGATGCCGAGGCTCACGCGGTTGACGCCCGCGACGCGCATGACGCGCAGCCTGGCCTCATCGAGAC
>JACRHQ010000030.1 GCA_016217585.1 Candidatus Omnitrophota bacterium
TAAGCCCGTAGACTTCTTGACCAGGAAATTTTTGCGTTGTTCGATATATTTGCTCGATGAGATCCATAGATTTGTTCCAAACGTTCAATTTTCTGAACTTCTGCTCTTCCATATTTCACTCTGATAGCCCACGTCTGAAGACTGACGACTGATGTCTGACGACCGACGGCTGAATTTCCCTCCAGTGAACGCGTCCAGGAGCGCTGTCAGCTCTTCCACGCGCAACTCTTTGTCGAACTGTGCCGGCGGCTCGAGCGCGTCGGCGGCGAGCTCAACTTGAAGTCTGCGGCGCTCAAAATACAGCCGCGTCACCTGGTCCAGGACGTCCTCGCGCAGTTCCACCATCAGCTTGGAGCGCGAATCGATCGTGGTCTGGTCCGTGCTCCAGACAACATCCCCCAGGTTCCATGACAGGGAGACGTCCCAGCTCAAGAGGTCCCGGCCTTTGAGGAGCGTGTCGGGGTTGGTCCCCGTGTCCCAATGGAAGACCTCGCCGTCCCCGCGGTCAAGCCCGACGGAAAGCTGCGGCAGAAAGGCGCGGCTGCGCGCGAGCGACCGCCAGCTTTTGATCTTTTGGGGGTCGACCTCGGCGTAAGCGATGGCCCAGCGGTGCACCTGCTGAATGGTCGGATCGGTGTCCCCACCTGATTTATTCCCGGAAGGCGGGAATAAATCAAAACGGTGGGGATTCTGCGTCTGCGTAAAAAAGTTCGCAGACGCAGAAGATAGCGCTTGCCCGGTGGACAGATAAAAAACGCCTGCGTCCGTCGCCGCGTAGACCCTCCCTCGCGCGTCCTTGACCAGATCGTTGACACGATTGGTTTCCATGCCCTGATACATGGGCGTCCATCGTCCGTCGTCGAACAAAAACGCTCCCCCTTTTGTCCCCACCAGAAGTCTTTGGTCCTCTTCTTCCCCCAGAATAATAAAGGCGTTCAACGTCTCCAGCCCGACGGGCGGGTTCGCCAGAAGCCGCCAGTGCGCTCCCCTGTCGCCGCTTAAATAGATCCCGCGCGCCGTCGCCACGTAGATCGTGGTGTCGTCGTCCTGCGCCACGCGGACAAACCGCACCAGCGGCCGCGCGGCCTCTCCTTCGGATTCGGACACGACCCCGCTTTCATCAACGGCGGCCGCCGGCGCGATGCCCGCCGTAAATATCCGGCTGTAGCCGCTGGTCTTGCGGTCGAGGTCGTAAACGGCATCGTCCGTGGCGAAATAGATAAAACGCCCGCCGGACGCGATGTGGTTGACCGCTTTACGGCTTAATTCGTTTCCCACGGGGACCCAGGTGTTTTCCCGGGCCGGTTTATAGAAAAGCCCGCCGCCGGTGCCCAGATACAGGGTTTCCTCCACGCGCAAGATCGCCAGACATTTCCGGGACCGTTCATCGGAAGAATAAAAGCTCCGCTGCCAGTTTTTCCCGGCGGCAGGGCCGAAGTACAGTCCCGTATCGGCGGCGACGTAAATATTGTCCGCGCGGGGGTCGATGTAGATGTCGTTGATGCCCTCCAATTCCCCCGGGGCCTGGAAGACAGATTGATATTGCTTGCCGCCGTCGGAAGACCTGTAGAGCGCCCTGTCCGTCGCGGCGAAGGTAACGGAAGGATTTTGCGGATGGACGGCCATCCTGACAACGGCCGGCTCGTAGATCCCGCTGCCAACTTTCTGCCAGACGCTGGACTGATAAGTGAAACCTAAAGTAGTAAGACAAGCAAAAAGGGCAAGACAGGTTATCCGAAAATCCGGGAATCCGGGACTAGGAGAACCGGTAATCCGGGAATCCGGATCTTTACCTCGGCCCTTTCTATCCGTTTGTGCCCGCTTGTCCCTGATATAATTGATAAAACTGTTGATGCCCGCAATGACTCGCTCATATCGATTTATCCAATCCGTGGCTTTATCTGAATTTAGATAATTCTTGGCAAGCAATGCGGCAATATGATTTTGTGTTTCACCGGCCTCTTTACGGGCGACAAACATACTTTTTGTCTTGTCGTTGTAATAATAGGCGGTATATCCTTCCGCGATATTATCCGGCACAGAAGATGAAGAACGCTCAATTTGATCCCGTTTTCGAAATTGTTCCCACTGAGGCAAAGTTTCGCAAAATTTATGAATTTCTGTCATAAGCTGATGTGATTCCTTCCATATCCATAGTTCTCGAAATGATGTCATATTATTGCCCCTTTGCTCCCGGTTCCGGATACCAGGGTAACCGGATAGCCGGATACCCGGAACCTGTCTATTCTCTCTACTTCCTCGCTTCTCTGTACAAGCGCTCCACGCTCACAATCCCCAGCGCCTTGTCCACGGCCTGCTTGAGTTCGGGATTGTGGCTGTCCACCGTGGCCAGGTACCTGTCCAGATATTCCAGCATGGCCTCCAGCCCGACCCGGACCTTCATGCGGGACAAAATGCTTAAAACGGTGTAAACGGCGACCGAATTTGCTGAAGAGGTGAATACCCGGGGAAACGGCTGGTGGCACGCCCCGGCATACCCTTCAAATTTTCCGTTATTTTTCATGACCATCTCCGTCTCCCTGTTTTTGATTCTTCATCAAATCAGCAATGCATGAAGCATAACATGCTTTTGATTATTTGTCAAATTTATTTGATTTTATAGCAATATATAACACGTTATGTCGCAACATGTTGTATTGCTGATAAAAAATTTATTTTAAAATCTTGAAAATATGGATTGATTTTATATAAAATTGCATTGACTAATTGTCAATATATGCTAAACTTATTTTCGAATAAAACCAACAATGGTCTATGGTCGATTGTCTATAGTCTCAAGAGGGGGAAACGATGTACATCGGCAAGCGCGTCCAGGAATTACGCAAGCTAAAAACCATGAGCCTCACCGAACTGGCGGAGAAAAGCGGGGTCCAGATCGCCACCTTGAGCCGCATCGAAAACATGAAGATGACCGGCACGCTGGAGTCCCACATGAACATCGCCCGGGCCCTGGGGGTCGACATCACCCAGCTATACACCTCTATTATCAGGGAAGAGAGCAAGGCGGAGGTCACAACGCCCCAATCCGCGTCCGACGTCTTTGTCCACAGCGAGAAGTCGTCCTACGAGATCCTGACCTCCAACGTCCTGGGCAAGCGCATGATGCCGGTCCTCCTCAAGATCGAGCCCGAAGGCCGGACCAATCCCGAGCAAAACCGGCCGGGCTCGGAAAAATTCGTCTTCGTCCTGGAGGGGAAAATCGAGGTCCATGCCGGTGAAAAGACCTATTCCCTGGCGAAATCCAGCAGCCTGTATTTCGACGCCTCGCTGGAGCACAGGTTCATCAACGCCGGGAAAACCACGGCGAAGGTGATCTGTGTCGGGACGCCCGTTGCATTGTAAGCGACAGGCTTAGGTGTCAGGTGATAGGTTATAGTTGATAGTAAAATATTGGCTGAAACGATGCTACGAAAGGAAAAATGACATGCTCGGAAAGATTACTTCACACAAGGACCTGGAAGTCTGGAGGAA
>JACRHQ010000031.1 GCA_016217585.1 Candidatus Omnitrophota bacterium
ATCTGGCGACCGGCGAACAATTGAAGTATATGATGGTCTCGCCGGAAGAGTCGAATTATGAGGAGAACAAGCTTTCCATCCTTTCGCCGGTAGGCAAGGGGCTCATAGGCCGCAGCGCCGGGGAAGAGGTGCAGATCAAGGTCCCGGCGGGCGTGCTGAAATATAAAATCATAAAAATTGAACGGCCCAAGTAGGGAACGGTTTGCCTGTCTTGGCCGACAGGCCAAGGAAACCGTTCCCTGCGTTTAAAAGGATTTTAAATTGGTTAATGTCGGCATCATCGGCTGCGGCCAGTGGGGTCCCAATCATATCCGCATTTTTTCGCAGCTGCCCGGTTCCCGGGCGCTCATGTGCGCTGACCTCAACGCCCTGAGGCTCAAGGCCGTCCGGGAAACGTTCACCGGCATCAAAACCACGACGGATTACAGGGATATCCTGGACAATAAAGATATCCACGCCGTTTGTATCGCCTCCCCGACCGATACCCATTTTGCTTTCGCCAAAGAGGCCCTTGAGCATGACAAACATGTTTTATGCGAGAAACCCCTGGCCCTGACGGCCGATGAATGCGAGGTGCTCGCCGGCCTGGCCGCCGGGCGCAAGAGGACCCTGATGGTCGGGCATGTCTTCCTTTTCAACGCGGGGATCATGAAATTAAGGGACTACATCCGTTCGGGGGAACTGGGGCGTATCCATTACGCCCATTCGACGAGGACCAACCTTGGGCCCTTCCGTTATGACGTCAACGCCCTTTGGGACCTGGCGCCGCACGATATTTCCATCTTTAATTATTTGTTTGACGGGTGTCCCGTGAACGTCTCGGCGCGCGGACAGAAATGTCTGGGGACGGAACGTGATGACCTGGCCTTCGGGACGCTGGAATACCCGGGCAATACGGTCGCCCATGTCCATGTCAGCTGGATCGACCCCAAAAAGGTGCGCCAGATCACCGTTGTCGGCGAGAAGAAGATGGTCACCTGGGATGACCTCGATGACGTCGGCCCGATCAAACTTTATGACAAGCACGTCGAGAAATCAGGCGCTTATTATCTGACTTATGGAGAGTTCAGGCTTTTGTCCAAAGATGGGGGGATCACAATCCCCAAGGTCGAGTTGAGCGAACCGTTGAGAGTCCAGGACCAGTATTTTATCGATTGCGTCGAACGTAACTTGCCGGCGGAATTGTCCGACGCCCGCAAGGGCCGGGACGTCGTCAGGGCGCTCGTCGCCCTGCAGCAGTCGATCGAACGCCGGGGGGCGTGCGTGGAACTTTAGATGAATTATTTCAAGCACAAGACAGCTTTGGTGGACAAAAAAGCCAGGATCGGTAAAGGCACCCGGCTTTGGGCCTTTACGAACGTCAAGGCCGGTGCCGTGATCGGATGTAATTGCAATATTTGTGACGGCAGTTTTGTCGAAGGCGGCGCGGTCATCGGGGACAACGTGACCATCAAGCATCATGTGGTTGTTTTCGACGGGGTGACTCTGGGCGATTATGTGTTCGTCGGCTCGAACGTGGCGTTCGTCAATGACCGCTATCCGCGCAGCAAGAAGAAGGACTGGGTTTTAGAGAAGACGGCGGTCGGCAAGGGCGCGACCATCGGCAGCAACGCCGTGGTCCTTTGCGGGGTGACGATCGGCGAATACGCGGTCGTCGGCGCCGGCAGCGTCGTGACCAAAGATGTCGCGTCTTTCACGGTCGTTTACGGCAATCCGGCTTCCGTTAAAGGGTATGCGTGCCGTTGCGGCCGCAAGCTCGACAAGAACTTGAGATGCGCGTGCGGGAAACGCCATACAAGAGCCGATTTTGATGAATAAAATTCTCGTCTGCCCGGTTGCTTTTAATGAGAACGTTAAACTCAAAAGCGCGATCGGGCGTTTTCTCCAAAGTCCTGTAAGGGAGAGGGCGGATTATCTGGTCGTCGATGATGCCTCGACCGACGGGACGACCGGGATGATCCGCGGTTTCGCCGCGCAGGGTGTCCAAACGATCCGGCATGAGCGCCGCAGCGGTGTCGGGGCGGCCATCCGCACGGCCATCAAACATGCCGTCGCCGCCGGGTATGAGGTGCTGGTCATTATGGCCGGAAACGACAAGGACAACCCCTGCGAGATCCCGCGGCTTGTTGAGCCCATTTTAAAAGAGGGATGCGATTTCGTCCAGGGGTCGCGGTATCTGGGCCGTAACGGGGCGGGCGGGGACATGCCGTTCTACCGCAAAGCGGCCACGCGCCTGCATCCGGTGTTGATGTCGCTGGCCACCGGGAAAATGCTGACGGACACCACCAACGGCTTCCGGGCTTTCCGGTTGTCCATCTTTGAGAATCAATCGGTCAACATCGACCAAAACTGGCTGGACCATTATGAACTGGAACCGTATCTGCTCTTTAAGGCCGTTACGCTCGGGTATAAATTCCGGGAAGTCCCCGTCACCAAAATCTACCCGCCGCAGAAACTCGGCTATACCAAAATGCGGCCTGTCGTCGGCTGGTGGAGCATTTTAAAACCTGTAGTTTATCTGGGGTTAAGGATCAAGCGGTAAATGACGGCGCAACTTATGGAACAAAGTGAACATAAGTTGCTGCCGGAATTTACCCCACACCCAGATACAAATATCTATTCTGGGTGTGGGGTCCAATTCGTACATGCAATTTACGTTCACTACGTTCCGTAAATTGCGTACTCATTGAAGGAGAAATCACATGGGCAAGAGAATCGCGGTGTTGTTTTTGTTCGCGTTCGTCACAGGGTGCACTTATGCCGGGGAACGTAACCTGGAGGATTACCTTAACGACCCAAAGACATGGGTCAAAGACCCTCATTTCGAAAATTATCAGCAGGAGCGTGATGATCTGGAGAGCCGGTATTTGGGCAAAGAAATTTCCTACGCGGAATATCTGGAAAAACGCACGGCCCTGGACGATCAGTACGCCAGGGAAGTGGCGGAAAGAAACCAGAAGATCATAGATGACGGGAAATAGGGCGGGCCAATGATGAAGTTGTTCGGCAAGAA
>JACRHQ010000036.1 GCA_016217585.1 Candidatus Omnitrophota bacterium
CCGCGGTTGCTGTTATCCCCCACCGCGGAAAGGGCGTCTTCCTTAATATAGTGCATCGCGGCCGCCGTCTGGATGGCGAGGACCGTCCCGGAACTCGTCGTCTCTCCCGCCTGTTTGACAACAAGGCTGAACGAGGCGACCCCCGCCATCACGATTCCCATCAGGATAGTGGCCACCAAAAGTTCTGTCAGGGTCAATCCATTTTTCATTTACCATCCACCATTTACCATCAACCATTAACCGTTCTTCTAGTCCGGGTAATAGACATTCATCATCAGCTTGCGCGGCGCAAGGCCGGCGGGATAGTCGGCGGGGTTCACTTCGATCAAATACCAGTTGACCGTGTAATCGCCGATAATCTGGCTGCGCATGACGCCCGTGGCCAGCGGCCCCGTGTTATTTCCCCACGTCGCCGCGTTGACCTGGTCACGCAGATAATCCATCATGTTCTTCGCCTGGTAAGCGGCCGTCACTTCCCGGTAGGATTCCTGTCCCGCCGGCCGCAGCATCGAGACGGTCGTGAGGATACCAAATGCGGCAAGCATAAAAATGACGGAGGTTATAATCACTTCCAGGATGGAGGCAAATCCGTTTTTTCGAAGGGGTCTTAACATAGACGCAATCGGACGGACAGCGGGTATCAGGGACAATTCGCCAAAGAAAGGCAATTATTGCTCTGGCAGCAGGGGTTGGTTGAAGCGATCGAAACCTGGGTGACCTTGAGCGTATAAACAGTGCCCGTGCCCCAACTGGCTGTCGCTATAAAAGTGCTGCCGCCGTCGACGGTGTTGTAATTATAGGTCGTCCCGTCGTTGGCAATGATATTGAGGGATAACGCGCTGTTAATCTCAGCCATATTTTTGTTTACGCCGGCCCAGTATTTTCCGTTGTAGGACCGGTACAGCAGGTTGGCGGCATGGATGGCGGTCAATTGGGCGGCCATGTCCCGTTCATGGGCTTTCTGGATGGACTTGGTGTAACTGGGGATACCGAAAGCGGCGATGATGCCGACGATGACGATCACGACCATCAGTTCTATCAGGGTAAAGCCCTTGACAGACCATAGACCATAGACCATAGACCATAGACCTCGATGGTGAGTCCTGTTCTGTTTTCCGCTTCTTATCTCTCTTCTATCGTCCCTCATCCTTCTTCCCTTTTAATTGCACGTTCCTCCTGCGCAGCCCAATGTCGCGCAAATGTTCGCCGGATTTACCGTGCCGCCGCAGCTTACTGTGCCATCCGCGTCAATGGTCAGGGTGTACTGATAACCGCCGGCATTACGGACAATGGAAGCGATCGGGTCCGCCGCCGCCACCGTCGGCATGGCGAAATTCGCCGGAGCGGCAATAGTCACGTCCAGGTTATCCAGGACGGCCGTATAGGCCCCCTTTTCCTGTCTGTACAGTTCCTGGGCGTCCCGTAACGTTGCCAGGATGTTGACCGCCTCCATAATCCGGGATTTTTCCACCGTGTTGGAAAACCGCGGCAGGGCGATCGAGGCCAGGATGCCGATGACAATAACCACGAAAACAAGCTCAACCATGGTGAATGCCCGTCTGGGATGAAAACTGGACAGCCGCATTAACGCAACACCTCCGAAAACAACGACATCGAAGTCCTGCCGTTTTCGCAAAACTTCGATGTCGTTGCCCTGTTTGTTCCAACTGTACAACCCCAAAACACTCAACACGACTATTTAATGCCGACGAATTTCCCGGTCCCCGCACGCGTGACGCCGCCAGCCGTTTGCGTCAAGGTAATGGTGCTCGACCCGTCCCCGCCGTCACTAGTATTCCTCGTCGCGGTAATCACGTATCCGGTGGCCGACTGTCCGCCCACCCCGTACGCAAAACGGGCGCCCGGAGAGTTGCCCGGATTTTCCACATCAAGACTGGCTAGCGTGCAATTCGTATAATCCCCCGCCGAAGCCAGGTAACAACGCTCCAGCGACTCGCGAAGTGTGCCAGCCGCCGTAAGCGCTTCGGAGCTCTTGGAAAACTCGACCGTCGAAAAGAACCGCGGCAAGGCCAAGCTCGCCAGAACACCAACGATGATAATGACGATGATGACTTCCAACAACGTAAAACCGCTTTTATTATTTTTTATCTTCATTGTTTTCTCTCCTTTGCTTTCTTTTCTCCGCTTCTCTTTTGTTATTTCCCTTGTTTTCTTCTACCCCCTTGTCGCGGAAAATATCTTAGTAGCAGTATCAGTCCTGCCACTCTAATCCGTATATAGCCGAACCAGCTTTTGATATTTCCCTGCAACAACCCTGCGTTTTCACTTCTACGTAAGGTATAACACACAAAAACTCAACAGTCAAACAGCGGACGCCTTTGGGTGACAGATGATACTCTACACCGGGGGAATGCCCCGATAAAGACAAATTTGATAAATTTTTATGGCCTTTTTGCCCGGGGATCCAAAAAATCATTTGATACCTACGAATTTCCCGGTCCCTCCACGCGTGACGCCGGTAGCCGTTTGCGTCAAGGTAATGGTGTCACCGGCTGTGCCGCCGTCGAGCGTATTGCGAGTTGCCGTGATCACGTATCCGGTGGCCGACTGTCCGCTCACCGCGTACGTAAAACGGGCGCCCGGAGAGTTGCCCGGATTTTCCATATCAAGATTGGCTAACGTGCAAGTCGTATAACTCCCCGACGAAGCCATGTAACAGCGTTCCATCGATCCGCGCAAAGTCCCCATGGACATGAGCGCCTCCATGCTCTTGGAAAACTCGACCGTCGTGAAAAATCGCGGCAGGGCCAGGCTCGCCAGAACACCAATGATGATAATGACAATGATGATCTCGAGCAGTGTAAAACCGCCCCTTTTATCCCGCCTTTTCATCTGCTCATCTCCTTTTTTCCCGGCTAAATGACGTCTAACCGCCGCCCCCGCCGCCCAGCTGGGCGATATTGAACATCGGCAAAAACATCGCCACGATGATAACCCCGATGACGCCGCCCATGAAGACAAGCATAAACGGCTCAACGATGGTCGCGAAACGCTTCATAAACGTTTCCACGTTGTCCTGATAATAGGAGGCCACGAGCTTGAGCATTTTGCTCAAATCGCCCGTTTCCTCGCCCACCATGATCAACTGGATGCACATCGACGGGAAAAAACCGCTGCGCTCCATGGGGGCCACCAGGAGCTCTCCCTCCTTGACCGATTCCTTGATCTTCCCGATAACGAGCGCGCAGGTGTTGTTATTGACCAGGCGTTCCGTGATATCCAGCGCGTACAAAATGGGCACGCCGCTGTCGATCAAGATTGACATCTGGGAAGAGAACCGCTCCAGGATGATGTTCAGAAAAACAGCGCCGAAAGTCGGCAGGCCGAAAAGAAATTTTTCCAGGACCATTTTGCCCTGGTAGGTGCGGACGTACTTGCGAAACAAAAAGATGAAAAGGACGAAACCTCCCAAAAGCCAGAGAAATTTATTGCGCACGAATTTGAAGGCCGTCAACAACTGGACCGTGATCCACGGCAGGTCGGCGTGCATGGAAGTAAAAATTTCCTCGAATTTCGGCCCGACGAAAAGGGCGAAAAAGGCGATCGCCCCGCAGGCCACGACAAACAGGATGGACGGATAAATGATCCCCGAGATGATGCTCGAACGGAAGGAAGCCTGCTGCTCCAGATAGAAAGTCAGCTTGTTGAGGATCGCGGGAATCGTCCCCGAGGCTTCCCCCACCTCAAGGAGGCTGATCCAGAACTGGTTAAAAACTTTCGGATGCTTGGCCAGCGCCACGCTCAACGACGTGCCCTGCTCGACGTCACCGCGGATCTTCTGAACAATTTTAAAAAGGTCCGCACTGTCGACCTGCGTTTCAATAACGCCGAGGCTGCGGATCAAAGGGACCCCCGCCTCCAGCATAGTGGCCAACTGACGGGCGAAAGACAAAAGGTCCGGCAAACTGACAGGACGGTGGCTGAACCTCTTTTTCGTCCGGGTGAGACCGATCTGTTTCCTGCCGGCCGACGGGACCACGATCTCGGTAATGCTGACGATAAAATAACCGTCCCCGTGCATCTTCTCCACAAGGGCTTCCTTGCTGACGGCGTCGGTGACTTCCTTATACGTCTTTCCCAGCTTGTCTTTGACGATATAGGAAAATTTCGGCAAATCCCGCTCCTTCTTTACGAATCGACGCTGATACGGCAGACCTCGTCATAGGTCGTCAGCCCCTTTTCCACAAGACGGATCCCGGACTCAAAGATCGTTGACATACCGTTTTTTCTGGCCATGTCCTTGAGCTCCGCGTGTGTCGCGCCTTTAGAGATAAGCGCACGGATGGCATCGTCGACCGGCATGACCTCGGCGACCACGACGCGCCCTTTATAACCGGAACCTTTGCAAGCCTCGCAGCCGACGGC
>JACRHQ010000035.1 GCA_016217585.1 Candidatus Omnitrophota bacterium
GATATTAACACAGGGCTTCCGGCGTGTCAATTCTACTGCCGTGTGTAATGAAACATCGCCTCGATGCATTTGGCCGCGCGCCGGCGCACGGTTTCATCGAGGACGACGCGGTCTTGCGGGGCGGGGTTTTTCATCACCCGCAGGATATCTTCGAGGGTATTGGACTTCATGTAGCGGCACAGCGTGCAGGTGCCCACGAGCCTCTTGTCCGGGAACTCTTTCTGCAGGCGCGAAGAGAGCCCGCACTCGGTGAGCATCAAAAATTCCCTGGATTCGGTTTCCTGCATATAGCCGAGCATCTGGGCGGTGGAGCCGACGAAGTCCGAATGGGCGACGACGGCGGGGGTGCATTCCGGGTGGCTGACGACCTTGACGTTGGGGTATTCGGTCCGGATACGGAAGATCTGTTCCTCGCTGTATTCTTCGTGCACGTAGCAGGTGCCGTCGGAATAGCGGATGTCTTTGCGCACGCCGCGGGCGCGCATTTCATTGACCAGGTTCTGGCCCATCAATTGATCCGGCAAAAAATAGATCTTGTCGCTGGGGATGCGTTCGACCACGTTGTAAACGTTGGCGGAGGTGACACAGACGTCGCACTCGGCCTTGACCTCGGCGGTCGTATTGATATAGCAGACAAAGGTGTAGCCGGGGAACTGCCCGCGCAGGCGCCGGACGTCGGCGGCGTTGATCGAATCCGCCAGCGTGCAGCCGTCCAGGGCCGTGGGGATCAGGACTTCTTTCCCGGGATTCATAATCTTGGCCGTTTCCCCCATAAACCGCACGGCGGCGAAGACAATCACATCCGCCTTCGTTTCCATCGCGTTCTTGCTCAAGGCGTAGGAATCGCCCACGTAATCACCGACACCGTAGACGATCTCGGGACTGACGTACGAGTGGACGAGGATGACCGCGTTCAGTTCTTCCTTTAATTCATTGATTTCGTTGATGACCGGGACCAGTTCCACGCACTTCTTGAGGGAATAATGGCAGACCGTGCCGCCGACCCTGATGTTCTTCAGGGACTCGTGCAGCTGATCGGGAGTTATGTGGTGCTGTTTAGTAAGCATGGTTTCGTATCTCGTATCGCCACGAGATACGAGATACAATTTATACAACATTTTTTATTAAATTGCAACCCCTTTTAAGACATTGGGGGAGGCGTCAAGGATGCGGACCTGGACGGACTCGCCCAGGGCCCAGCCGCCTCCATCGAGGGTGACCAGATGGTTGCCGTCGGCGCGCCCGTAAAGGACCTCCGGCGAATGCTTGCTGCCCTTGTTCTCCAGGAGGATCTCAAGGGTTTTGCCGATATGCGCGCGGTTTTTCTTAAGCGAAATTTCTTTTTGAAGCTCGTTTAAGCGGACTATTCGTTCAGTTTTGATGGCTTCCGGCACGTCATCCTTGAATTTGCGCTCCGCGATCGTGCCTTTGCGCCGGGAATATTTAAAGGTAAAGGCCGAATCAAAGCCCACCTGCTCCATCACCCCGAGGGTTTCTGCGAATTCGGCGTCGGTTTCTGTGCAGAAGCCGACGATCGCGTCCGTGGACAACGCTACTCCGGGGATCAGACGGCGGACCTTCTCGACCAGCGCCAGGAATTCTTCTTTGGTATAAGTGCGGTCCATCAGTCCCAGGATACGGTTACTGCCGGATTGCAGCGGCAGATGAATATGTTTGCAGACTTTGGGGTTGCGGGCCACGACCTCCAGCAGTTTGTCCGGGAAATCTTTGGGGTGCGGCGAGGTGAAGCGGACGCGTTCAATGCCCTCCACGGCGCTGACGGCCTCCAGTAAATCCGCGAAATCCCTGCCGTCGGCATGGTAGGAGTTGACGTTCTGTCCCAAAAGCGTCACTTGTTTGAACCCATCCCCCGCCAGCCGCCGCGTTTCCTCCACGACATTTTCCACCGACCGGCTGCGCTCGCGCCCGCGCGTGTAGGGCACGACACAGAACGTGCAAAAATTATTGCACCCGCGCATAACGGCCAACCAAGCATTCACGCCGCGCTCGCGCCGCGGATAAACGTCCGAATAGGTTTCAAATTCACTCAATGTGACATCAAAAATTTTTCTTCCCTCTTTCCTCTTTCCTCTTCCCTCTTTTATTGCGGCTTCGTCTATCAACTGCGGC